>CAYLPF010000179.1:2443-3717 GCA_964385485.1 uncultured Lachnospiraceae bacterium
GAACTGGAGGAGAAAATGGAAGAGGAAAAGCCTGTGCGCTATTGCGCAAACCTTCCTGTCAACAGTATCCTCACGTATGCGGCCAGCCGGGCAAAGCGGATGCAGATCCGGTTTGAGGTAAATGTGGAGATGCCGGGGAAGCTGAATATCAATGAACTGGACTTTGCCACGGCGCTTTCCAATCTGACAGAAAACGCGCTGAACGCAGCCGCAGAGACAGAAGATAAAGAGCTGCGCTTTGTAACGGTCACCGCAAAAGGAGTGAAAAGCCAGTTGATCCTGGAGATCCGGAACGGCTTTGGCGTCATGCCGGAAATATCAAAGGAAACGGGTCTTCCAGTTTCAGGGAAGGGCCAGGCGCACGGCCTGGGACTGGTAAGCGTACTGAACTTTGCGCGGAATAACGACGTGGTATTTGACTATTCAGTCGAGGGCGATGTATTCTGTGTCAGGCTGCTGGTGAAAAATATATAAATTGCACAGATTTTCCTGTCAAATAAGAGAGATTATGTTAAAAAACTCCCGGAATTTTGCAGAAATGTGAAATTCTGGGAGTTTTTTGTGAAGAAATACAAGATGTTCCATATCTGAATTGTAATATAATGAAACCGTAACTATGCAATGCGGAGCGATCCGCGGTTATCAGGAAGGTTATCTGACTTCAATATCATATAACAGGAGGATGATGCACAATGAAGAAAAGAGGAATGATCCTGGCTATTGGGGCGGCAGCGCTCACTCTGGCGGGAACGATGAATGTTTCGGCGGCTGTGCCGGACGACGCGGTAAGTCAGGCGTATAATGCGGCAGTACAGGTACAGGATAATCTGGACGGTTTTGACGCGACGGTGAAAGGGACGGTCAGCGTTGCCGGAGGGACAGTCTCCGCTGAAAAAACGATCCAGATCCAGGTCAGCGGTATGCAGGAAGCCGGAAAGCTGCAGGCGGCTATAGATATCCAGACTACGGACGGGGAGAAGCAGCAGTATTATACGGACGGCTATTTTTATTCCAACCAGAGCGGGTCAGAGCTGAAATACGCTATGGATGAGAAAACGATGCTGGAGCTGCTGAATTATTACGTATACCTGGATTTTGATTCCGAATATCTGTCTATGCTGCAGGAAGAGTCGGCCGGCGACGGCACGGTACAGTATACCTTTGCCGCGTCCCAGGAATCGATCGGGGATTATGCGGACAAGCTGCTGGAAGGCGCCCAGGAGGAGCATCAGATCGGGATCGTTTCTCTGCAGGGTACGGTGAAAGCCGATTCT
>CAYLPF010000180.1:0-3666 GCA_964385485.1 uncultured Lachnospiraceae bacterium
TATTTAACCGAAGCCAGCCGATCCAGAATTGTCCTGCCGTCAAGATTGCTGTACATATAGTCACAGATCACTGTTACATACAGATCGCTGAGAAATTCGCTGACCGACTCGTTTGCAACGCTGAAATAAAAATCTGTGTTATAAAGATCATTCTGCAGCGAAGTATTCTGGTGTGCGACAGACCCGTACTGTTCATAACGATAAAATTCCGAATCATCCTTTAATTCCTTCACCGGATATCCTTCACTTGATGTCGTCAGTAGTTTATAAGGTTTCCCGGCTGCGCGAAATTCACTGATATAGTCTGACTGATCCGGCGAATAAAGGAAATATACGTTTACCCCTACGCATAGTATTGTCATCCCATAAAAAAACGCCGGAATATATTTTTGAAGCCGGAACCGGTTCATCAGAGCCACAGCGGCGCACAGTAAGAGCAAGAGCAGCAGCATCAGAACGATATGGAGCGTTCTGCCGGGAAGCATGATAACTCCCGCTGTGTACAGTACACTCAGGCCACAAAGCATCCACTTTTCTTTTCTGGTCAGACGTATCAGTTCCGGATAAATCTTAACCAGAATGTACGAGAGCAGCATATGATATCCCCATACCCACCGGTTTGACACATATGAAAATCCGTTCATCACATGTCCAAAAAACGGAATACACAGCATAAGCGTCAGGATTAAAAAGCCTGCTTTCAGATCCCTGTATTTTCTGATCTTAATCAGCATGACAAATACCGCAACCAGAACAAGAGGCAGGATACCAAGAAGCGTATAATAATTATCTGCCGTTGCAAGGGCATCCACATTGAAAAGATCCCTTACCACCTTGCCATAATAAGAAAACGGGAACAGCAGCGGCACATAATTGCTTACAGCCATTCTGGCAGATCCCAGTACACACATGGCAACCGGAAGGAACATAACGGCTGAAATGGCAAGTCCCACCGCATAATATCCGATATATTTCATCAGCCAGCAAAACAGTTCTCTGATATGGATCCTTTTGAATATCGTAATATAACGTATGACCGCGTAGATAAACATCAGGATACACATCATATAAAAGAAATAGAAATTGCTGATCGCGGATACTGCGGTCATAAGGATGAAAAGCCAGGGTTTTTCTTTTTTGAATATCTTATCGATACCGAGCAGTAAAAGAGGAAAGTATACCATCGGATTGATAAAAGCCGGATGGCGTGAACAAAGCACCAGAGAAAACCCACAAAAACAGTAACTCAGCGCCCCCAGAACAGACGGAGTGTCACTGTTCTTATGAAAACGGCAGTACATAAGGAAAAAAAAGCCGGTCAGATAAAGCCGCAGTATATTCACAAACCCATACATATACTCCGCTTTTTCCGGAGCAGCGAAAACAGAAAGCAGCGTCAGCGGATCTCCGATGCCATAATAATTCAATGTTGTCAGAACATCCGAGCCAAATCCAATACGCAGATCCCACATAGGAACCGACAGGGTATGATTAACCAAAAGGTTTTTCAGAATATCCCGCAGATAACTACCGTAATATACGAAACAATTAAAATGCTGATATAACCCGTCGCAATCCCAGACCATAGACTTCTGATACCGCCAGAAGTAAAACAGCACGGTTGACACAGCGATTAAAAAAAATACGGTATATAATAGATACGCAGTGCGTTTTGTCTTTCTCTGCAAAAACATGTCCGTCTCCCATATTTCAATAATGCTTTGATTATAAGCGTTTCCATTTTCAATGTCAACATATTGCTGATGCCCCGCGGAGCGTTTTACTGCTTTACTGCTAATGTCCTGCGGAGCGTTTTTATGTCATAGGAGACACAGTTTCTATGGCATAAAAAATACCTGCAGGAATCCAGGCTGAAACCTGAAACTCCTGCAGGCCGTCTATATGGCTTTCAATATTCTTTTGTGACAGAGTTGGAAAATGAAAATATTATACGAGCGCTACTGTCTCGCGGCAGATCGCCAGCTCTTCATTCGTCGGAACGACTGCAACCTTTACTTTGGAATCTGCTGTTGAGATCACACAGTCATCGCCGCGCTTTCCGTTCGCCTCCGTATCAAGGGCAATGCCAAGATATCCGAGATATCCGAGAACCTTTTCACGAACCAGCGGAGCGTTCTCGCCGATACCTGCCGTAAACGCGATGGCGTCTACGCCGTTCATGGCTGCCACATAGGAACCGATATATTTTGCCACGCGGTAGGAGAAAACTTCAATGGCTGCCGCACAGAGCTTGTTGCCATCATTCATGCCGTTCTCCAGATCACGGAAGTCGCTGGACACCTTTGAAATACCCTGTACGCCGGACTTCTTGTTCAGTACATCCATCACGCCCGCGATGTCAAGGTTCTCCTTCTTCGCAATAAACTCCATGATAGCCGGATCAATATCGCCGGAACGTGTTCCCATAACGAGACCTTCCAGCGGAGTAAGGCCCATGGATGTGTCAACGCACTTGCCGTTCAGTACTGCGGAAATAGACGCGCCGTTTCCAAGGTGGGCAACAATGATCTTGCTGTTATCCAGGTCAAGTCCAAGGAACTCTGCTGCATGCTTTGATACAAAGCTGTGGCTTGTCCCGTGGAAGCCGTAACGTCTTACTTTGTATTTCTCATAATACTCATACGGAAGGCCGTACAGATATGCCTTCTCAGGCATGGTCTGATGGAACGCCGTATCAAATACCGCTACCATCGGTACGCCCGGCATCAGCTCCATGCAGGCGTTGATACCGATCAGATTCGCAGGGTTGTGAAGTGGAGCCAGGTCGTTGCACTCCTCGATCGCCGCCAGAACTTCGTCATTGATCACTACAGAGCTTGCGAACTTCTCGCCGCCGTGTACGACTCTGTGGCCGACTGCGCTGACGTCAGCCAGACTTTCAATAGCTCCTGTCTTCTCGTTTACAAGAGCGTCCAGAACCATCTGGATCGCCTCTTTATGTGTCGGCATCGCCGCATCTGTCACTTCCTTATCGCAGCCTGCCTTCTGATATGTCAGCCTTCCGTCGATACCGATACGCTCACAGAGTCCCTTCGCAAGAACTTCTTCTGACTCTGAATTGATGAGCTGATATTTCAGTGAAGAACTGCCGCAGTTGATAACTAAAACATTCATCCTTCTATCCTCCCGATCATTCTATGTATCTGTTTTATTTGTCCTGTGCCTGGCACTGAACTGCCGTGATAGCTACTACGCCGACGATATCATCCGCGGAACATCCTCTTGACAGGTCGTTAACCGGCTTGGCGATACCCTGGGTAACAGGTCCGTACGCTTCCGCCTTGCCAAGCCTCTGGACAAGCTTGTATCCGATGTTTCCTGCATCCAGGTTCGGGAATATGAGGACATTGGCTTTCCCGGCCACGTCGCTGTTCGGAGCCTTTGATCTGCCTACGCTCGGAACGATCGCCGCGTCAAGCTGCAGTTCGCCGTCCAGCTTCAGCTCCGGATACTGCTCCTTCGCGATCTTCGTAGCTTCTACCATCTTGTCTACCAGCGCGTGCTTTGCGCTTCCCATTGTAGAGTGGGACAGCATGGCAACCTTTGCCTCCTCCTGAACGAGAAGCTCGAAGGACTCTGCTGAGGATGCCGCGATCGCTGCCAGCTCTTCCGGATTCGGATCCTGGCACAGACCGGAATCGGCAA
>CAYLPF010000181.1:0-3626 GCA_964385485.1 uncultured Lachnospiraceae bacterium
GCTGTTGAGGCTGTAGGCCAGCGTTGATTCAAGAACCGTGCTGGCGCCGTGTACCCAGATAAAGTCCACATTGGCAAGCTGCGCAAGGGGCATCAGCCATTCCTCGTGCTTTTCATTGATCCGGATCTGGGGGATCTCCGTCAGATAAATATTGCTGGCATGGATGTCGAGACAGAGGTCAGAACCTTCCAGATCCCGGATAATTTCAGAAGCGACGAATTCATTCATATCGCCGTCGTGGCTGCCCGGAAAGATGCGGTTCATGTCCAGGTCAAAAGCGGGAATGCCCCGGGTAACGGAGTCGATGCCGAAGGGATTCAGGGCTGGATAAATATCAACGGTTCCCTTCAGATATTCGGGGTGCTCCGAGAGCCTTCTGGCTGTTTCATAGCAGACGTATTGCCCCTCGAGTTCGTCGCCGTGGATCCCGGTGACAATGCTGATCCTTTTTTTACAGGATGTATGTTCTGACTGCAGGCGGTTCTTGCGGATGCAAAGCTGTTCATCCACAGGAAGGCCGACCTGCGTGACTGTTTCAATCATAATGTCTCTCCTTTTAATTATCGCAGCACAGGTTCAAAATATCTCAGAGAAGGATCTGCAGGGGTGCCCGCTCTGAGATATTTTGAACCTGGTCGTTTTCATCAGGATACCGCCTCCCAGACCTTCACGGAAACCTCCTGCGCCTGCCGCGTCTGCCCGACAAATACTCCCTGGTTGACGGTGCAGTCCCTGTAATCCCGGCCGGAGGATATTTTAATGTGCTGGTCATTCACGATCAAATTATTGGTGGGATCCAGCGCGATCCAGCGTCCGTCGCAGCAGACCTCCACCCAGGCGTGGCTGAGGCCCTCGCCCATCAGCATCCCGACGACATATCTCGCGGGGATATGCTGTATCCGGCACAGAGAGAGCAGGATATGGGAGTAATCCTGGCAAACGCCGCAGCCCGCGGCCATGGCCTGCTCAGCAGTGGTAAAAATATCCGTAGCGCCCTGGGCGTACCTGAATTGTCTGTAAAGCTCCTTCATATAATGAAGCGCTTTTTCAAGACAGGTATCTTCCGGGGAAAAGCTTATCCCGTCAGCAAATGACCGGATCGCCGGTCCCGGTACAGTATAATCTGTCTGGTACCGGTACATGCCGATTTTGTGATCCTCTTTTGCGGTTTCAAAGGTAGCCAGGCCAGTCCTTGCGATCCCCGCCACAAGGGCGGAAAACTGCGTGTGTTTTCCCTCAGCGTACCCGTAAATACTCATGTTTCCAAAGGAATCCTCATACGAGGACAGGAATTCTTTCGGACAGATGTCCACAGACAGGCCGGAAATCTCCTGCCTTTCCCCCGAACGCGGAATGCATTTTAAGGTAAAACGGTGTTTTTCCACCGGCGTATCGAACGACAGCTTCATGTGGTATTCAAAATGCAGTTCCTTCATTTGCTTCAGTCCTCCAGAAGAGATTCTACTTTTAATACCACATCATGATAATCGATTTCCGGAGCGTTGACAAGGGTTTTCAGCGCTTCCAGATTTTCCTCTTTGTATTTCAGGCAG
This sequence comes from uncultured Lachnospiraceae bacterium, assembly GCA_964385485.1. Taxonomy (GTDB): domain Bacteria; phylum Bacillota; class Clostridia; order Lachnospirales; family Lachnospiraceae; genus Choladousia. The sequence goes on from CAYLPF010000181.1 coordinate 1,554, forward strand.
GTGCGTGGAATACGCCCTGCAAGCCGGTCGACTTCCCGCTGCATCTCCGTCCGGGGCATATGCAGCCGGGCGTAAAGGTCAAGGCGCTCTACGCGTTTGCCGATCTTGATGATATTGCGGACATTTTCACTGTCGATATTGTCATCAGCGATGCCCCAGAACGCCAGAAGGTTGTCCATGACCTTCTGCAGCTCGATCAGAGGGGCGGGAGATTCTTTGGCGCGGTTCATATCGTACATGGCAAGCTGGATGTAGGAGACAGTCTCGCTGCCGATCTCCTCACGCAGCGTCACACAGTTGTCATAGGCCCGGACCAGATTGGAATAAATGGAATTCGGATCCTGACTGTCAAAGCAATAGCGCCGTATGAAATTTTCGCCGGAGGTGTAGATATTCGGAATATCCAGGTTCCGGCAGAAGTCCTCGTAGCTGTCCAGATATGTATCGATCATGCTGTCGTAGCTGGCCGCGAACAGCCGGATGGTCGTGTAGACGCGCTCACTGTAACGGCCCAGCCAGTACAGGCGGTCTGTGTTTTCTACTGAGATAATACCCATGTGTCTTTAAATCCTCCTCCCTGAGATGAATTAACGATAAAGGAATCCGGGTCGCGGGAAAAACGTGTCAGTCCGCTTCTCCATACCATCGGTTCCTCTGCCATCAGTACGAATGCGCGGAGGTCGGCCTTTCGAGGTACGCGCTGCCCGCCTTCCATGATATCAATATCCAGAAAATCAATGACCTCCTGCGCGATGAAGCGTCTCGGTTCTTTTTTCAGAAGGGCAATGAAATCCTCTTTCTGCTTTGCGGTCATTTTATTTCCGAAGACAACGCCGTAGCCTCCGGCCTCCGCCACATCCTTCAATACGAGCCGGTCGAAATTTTCCAGCACATATTTCATATCCTGTTCATAGAAGGGCAGATATGTCGGCGCATTGTGGAGGATCGGCTCCTCATCCAGATAATATTTCACCATTTTCGGCACAAAATAGTAAATGCCCTTGTCGTCGGCTACGCCGTTGCCCGGAGAATTGAGCAGCGCCACGTTGCCTTTGCGGTAAATATCATAAATATGCGGGATCCCGATCACGGATTCCCTGTTAAAATTCATCGGATCCAGATATTCATCCGAAATCCTCCGGTATACGGCGCCGACCTGCTCCTTTTTGCCGGAATAATCAATAAAGTACAGATGATCGTCCTGGGCGATAAGCTCGCTGCCTGTAACGAGGTGCGCACCTGTCTGCTCCGCCAGATAGGAATGCTCAAAGTACGCCGCATTGTACCGCCCGGGCGTGAGGATGACCGTGTGGCCTCCCGTATTGACGTAATCCATGGTCCTGCGGAGCAGGGCTGCATAATTCCTGTTGTCCGCGATATGCGTCTGCTGGAACGTCATGGGACTGCTGCGGCGGCAGAGCTCCCTGGCGATCATGGGGTAGGAGGCTCCGGAGGGCACCCGGAGATTGTCCTCCAGGATGTACCATTCCCTGTCCTTTCCCTGCACCAGGTCGATCCCGGCGATATGGGTAAAAACATCCTTCGGCGGCATGACTCCCTCGCACTGCGCCAGATATCCGCTGGAAGCGTAGACAAATTCCTCTGGAACGACCTTGTCCCGGATGATTTTCTTTTCGCCGTAGATATCTTTGATGAATAGATTCAGCGCCGTAACCCTTTGCTTTAACCCCTTCTCCAGATATTCGAATTCGCCGCTTTCGATCACCCTGGGAATGGCGTCAAAGGGAAAGAGCTGCTCATGAAATTCATTATTCTTGTAGATCCCGAATTTTACGCCGTAGCGGGCCAGCAATTCATTGACTGTGTCCGTGTGGCGGTACAGATCCATATCCTTATTCTTATTCTCCATACGCATAACCTCCATTCTCACCCGTAAGAACCGGGCAGGGAAGATGCAATCTGACCTTCCCGCCCGCGCGAGCCGCTTTTGCAGCCAGTTTCCTTTCGCGGCTCTGCGCATATAGAAAAAAGGCGCTTTGCTGTCCGCAAAACGCCTTCGTTAATATAATAATATACTGTAGCTTTTGATGAGTCAACACTTTTTTGAACTTT
>CAYLPF010000182.1:0-3625 GCA_964385485.1 uncultured Lachnospiraceae bacterium
TTTTTGTGAACCGTATCGGTTTTTTCGCGGGATTATTTTAAAAATAGTAAACCCCCATGCGCTTTGAATGTACCACTTCGCATGAAAGTTTATCGCGCATGGGTGCATCCCTGAACTCAGTTTTCCGCTTCGCGGAAAAGGGTATTTTCATAGTAATCAGGAAAGGAATGGCGCGGAGGTGTTATGAAGCGTGTGAAGCTCACCGTTGCGTATGACGGGACGAACTACTGCGGCTGGCAGGTGCAGCCGAACGGTATTACGATAGAAAGTGAATTGAACAGGCATTTGAGTGAGCTCCTGAAGGAGGATATACATGTTATCGGGGCGAGCCGCACGGATTCCGGCGTACATGCCCGTGGAAATGTGGCCGTGTTTGATACTTCCGCAAGAATGCCGGCGGAGAAGATCTCCTACGCGATGAATACACGGCTTCCGGAGGATATACGGATCCAGGATTCCTGCGAGGTATCACCTGATTTTCATCCGCGTTTTTGCAATGCAGTCAAGACATACGAATACAAAATCTGCAACAGGAGATTTCCGGATCCCTGCTGCAGACTGTATTCGTTATTTTATTATTGGGATCTGGACGAGAAAACGATGCAGCGGGCCGCCGATCATCTCGTAGGTACGCATGATTTCACGAGCTTCTGCACCCACAAGCCGGAGGTGACAAACCATGTCCGGACGATCTACAGCCTCAGCGTTACACGGGAAGGTGATATGATCACGGTAAGGATCCGGGGCAACGGCTTCCTCTACAATATGGTGCGGATCATTGTGGGGACGCTGCTTCGCGTCGGAAGCGGGATGATGGAACCGGAGCAGATACCGGAGATCCTCAGGGCGCGGGATCGAAGCCTTGCGGGGGATACAGCAAGACCGCATGGGCTTACGCTGGTGAAGATCGAGTACCCGAAGCCTGAAGAGAATGAAGCTTGTTATGGCAAAATAAATTCAGGTATTTGAAGCGTTCTCGTAGTCTTCGATATATTTTTGCAGCTTTTCAAACGCTCCCTTGTAGATCAGGGACAGCAGCTTGTCCGTCCGACGGAGCGCGAGCTGCATCTGCTCCGGGGTGATCAGGCCGTCCCGGGCGGCATCAGCGAGTTCATCCAGGTCAACGACCCGGACAAATCCGTCAGGATAAACGATAACGTCCACCAGCAGATCGGTAAAAACATATGTATTTTCAGACGCGTTAAAAGTATGCGAAATAATATCGCAGTACCAGCTGATCAGATGTCCTCCATGATCATAAAATTTGCTGACCTTGAAGCCGCGCTCCAGAAAATAGCAGGAATATCCGTGGTGCAGCGTTTTCTTAGGGCGGATGGTATTCCATTTCGTAACAATGACTTCCGGATCGTGATAAAGTATCTGGTCATCTCCCAGAAGAATACACTCATTCGGAATGATCCTTTTCCTGTATAATTTCATTTCACTCATTGAAACTCCCTTCCATTTATAACAGAACGGTTCAGAACACAGGTCACAGACACGCTGCTTTGAACTGTTACGAACAGAATATCAAAAATCAAAAAAAAAGTCTATATATAGAAGAGGAATTTGTGAAAATAACGGGCAAAGATATTATTTTTATACTATTCCCACGAAAAGTAAAAACAATAGTTTTGAAAAATGAAAATATATGATAATATAAATTATCCGGAACATATCAGAAAGATATACTGACAGGTTAAAGGGATGCGGATTTGGAATATCTTAAAGGGAGGAAGAAAATATGATTCAGGAGAGTATTGCGAAGCTGGTTCAGTATGGTCTGGAGACCGGCCTGATCAGGCATGAGGATGCAGTATATACAGCAAATAAAGTGCTGGAGCTTCTGCATATTGATGCTCTGGACGAGGCTGCGGAGGCAGCGGTCGTTTCTTACGAGCCGGGAAATGACGGCCTGATCGCGGAATTGCCGCAGATATTAGGGGATATCTGTGATTACGCATATGAAAACGCGATTCTGGAAGAAAACACAGTGGGATACCGGGATCTGTTCGACACAAAGGTAATGGGGCTCCTCGTGGATCGGCCCTCCAATATCATCCGCCATTTCCGGGAACTCTATCAGGAGGATCCGAAAAAAGCCACGGATTATTATTATAAATTCAGCCAGGATACCGATTATATCCGGCGCTACCGGATCGTCAGGGACCGCAAATGGGTATCGCCCACAGAATACGGAGCTCTTGACATTACCATTAACCTGTCAAAGCCGGAGAAGGATCCGAAGGCGATTGCGGCAGCGAAGCTGGCAAAGCAGGCTTCCTATCCAAAGTGCCTGCTCTGCATGGAAAATGAAGGGTATGCAGGAAGGCTGGACCATCCGGCACGCCAGAACCACCGCATCATTCCGGTGACGATCAATGGCAGCCAGTGGGGCTTCCAGTATTCACCGTATGTATATTACAATGAACATTGTATCGTGTTCAATTTTCAGCATGTGCCGATGAGGATCGATCGATCGACCTTTGGAAAGCTGCTGGACTTTGTAAAGCAGTTTCCGCATTATTTTGTGGGTTCCAATGCGGATCTTCCAATCGTGGGCGGTTCAATTTTGAGCCATGACCATTTCCAGGGCGGATGTTATGAGTTCGCCATGGCCAGGGCTCCGATGGAGAAGAAGGTTACCTTTGCGGGATTTGAGGACGTAGAAGCCGGCATTGTGAAATGGCCGATGTCTGTCATCCGCATCAGCAGTGAGGATACAGACCGCCTGATCGATCTGGCGGATAAGATCCTTCTGGCATGGCGCGGATACACCGACGAAGCAGCATTTATTTTTGCGGAGACAGACGGCGAGCCGCATAATACCATTACGCCGATCGCGAGAAAGCGCGGCGGTAAGTTTGAGCTGGATCTGGTACTCCGCAACAACATTACCACAAAGGAGCATCCGCTGGGCGTTTACCATCCCCATGCAGAGCTGCATCACATCAAGAAAGAGAACATCGGCCTGATCGAGGTCATGGGTCTTGCAGTACTTCCGGCCAGACTGAAGGACGAGCTGGAGCATCTGAAGGAAGCGTTGCTGGAGGACCGGGATATCTCCGGTGATGAAGAGCTTGGCAAGCACGCGGACTGGGCAGAAGAGCTGAAGGAAAAATACGGCTCTTTCCGGGCCGATACGATCGACAGGGTGATTCAGGATGAAGTGGGGCTTGTATTCAGCAAGGTGCTGGAGCATGCCGGCGTTTACAAGCGCACCGAGGAAGGGCAGGCAGCGTTTATGCGGTTTATCGCTGAAGCATAAAATATATTGAAAATACAGGGGGAAATATGAGAAAAAATATACTTGCGCCGTCAATCTTATCGGCGGATTTTAACCATCTTGGACAGGATATTCTGGAGACAGTAAATGCCGGAGCGGAATATCTGCATATTGACGTCATGGACGGTATGTTCGTGCCGAGCATATCCTTTGGAATGCCGGTGGTTCAGTCCATCCGAAGTACAACGGACTGCTTTTTCGATGTACATCTGATGATCGAGCAGCCGGAGCGGTATATCGAGACCTTCGCAAAATGCGGAGCGGATTCCATTACGGTTCATGCAGAGGCGACGAAGCACCTTCACAGAGCGGTCCAGCAGATCAAAGGCTGCGGCGTGA
>CAYLPF010000183.1:0-2213 GCA_964385485.1 uncultured Lachnospiraceae bacterium
AAGAAAAAATATTTTTACTTTTGTTATGTTTTATGCAGGAAATCTTCTTTATTTGTCAATCACATATTGAAAAACAATGTGGTTTCATATATACTTTTGGTGAACATCAGGACAATGGCCGGGTATTTTATCAGCCTGCGGCTGAAGCAGGCTTTTAGAAGCGCCGGAGCGACAGGGCGTCAGGAGCTATAAGTCCGGCTGTAATAAAAAGTAAAGGATGGAGAAAATGAACTACGAGGATTTGTACACAGCGCTGCAGGAACAGGAGAAAAATATGAAAGCCGGTCTGGCGTCTTTGCAGAAGCTTTTAAAGAAGGTAGAAAAAGAGACAGAGAGCGGAGATATTAAAGGGCTTTCCGGTGATCTGGATACGATGGCTGATACGGCAGATGATGTTTCGAAGATATTGGAAAATGTGCAGGAAATGGTTTCCGGTTTTGACACCAGAGCATATTTTGAGACCGGAGAGTTTGCACAGCAGATGCTGGATTGCTGTCGGGCAAAAGACGTGAATGTACGCGGTGAGTTTCCGGTCTATGAAATGTTCCCTTATCGTGTGAGGATCGATGTGGAGGCTCAGGAGATCTATCTCGACCGCAAAAAGATACAGTGTGTGCGTCCGGAGAGCTTTGCGGGTCTTGTAAAAAGCGGTCAGGAGAAGCTGAACAGAGCCACTTTTAACGAGAAGACGTTTCTCAATGAACTGGCGGACGCGTATGATCTGGCGATCCTCAGGCAGAATAAACGCCCGGAATCTGACATTTACCTTATGGGTCTGTACAAATTTCTGGCTCCTATGAGCCGTTTCCGCAAGGATTATGACCAGCAGAGCTTTGCATTTGACATTGCAAGACTGTATGCGTCTGACGCTGAGGAGACAAAGGACGGCAGAAGGTATCAGTTTGGCCCCAGCAGAAATCAGAATAAATCCATCCGGATACTGGATAAGGATGGGCAGGAGCAGTATCTTGCGACCATCCGTTTCTATAAATAAGAGGTAGCATATGATATCAGAATACACGAATGAAAATCAGGAAGTGGATAAAACAGCCGCAAATTCAGCCTGCGGGATCAGTTTCCTCAGCGATTTCTGGGAGGAAAAATATCTCCGGGAATATATCCGGGACGGCGGAAGCAAGATCAAATTTGTGACGGGGCGTGAGGGCAGCGGAAAGACATATTTTCTGCAGCTCCTGACAAGGCTCGCGAAGAATGAGAATTATAAAACCGTCCATTTTTCGGCCAGGGATATCTGGATGCATGATTTCAGGGAAATATACATTGAGATTTTTAATCAGTGCCATATCATGGACTGCCTGGAGGCTGTCAGCCATCATCTTATAGAGGAAATGGGTTTTGATGCCGGCGAGATTCCGGAAGGCATGAAATTCATTGACTATCTTTCGCAGAATGGAATGGGAGACGCGCTGACGAAGCGGGAGATCCGTACACAGCTTAAGCAGATATTCCTGGACAATCCCATGCTGGATAATAACTTTGCGCTGGCATGCAGCATGCTGACAGGGAGTGTGCTGGGCTATCCGATCCTCGAGGAACAGAATCGTGATCTTCTCCTGGCGTGGCTGGAGGGCGACCGGACGGTGAAGCTGGCGCAGCTTCGCGCCATGGGGTTTTATCCGAGCAGGATCACAAAATACAATGCCAGGCATATGCTGCGTTCCCTGGCGGAAGTTATCCATATGGGCGGATATTCCGGGCTGTTCATCGCAATCGATGATCTGGAGATCCTGATCAGCCGTTCCAGCCTGGAGCCGATCCACTATACGAAAATGAAGCGTGAGGATACGTATGAAAGCATCCGGCAGCTGATCGATGATATTGACAGCATGAAGTATATCATGTTTGTATATGGATTTGACCGGAAGCTGATCGATGACGAGAACGCGGGCCTGAAATCCTACCAGGCGCTTTGGATGCGGATTCAGAATGAGATACAGGGAGAGCGCTTTAACCGTTTTGCCGATATGGCGGATCTCGACCGTCTGGCGGTTCAGGAGTACACGCCGGAGGTGATCGTTGCGATATCCAGAAACCTTGTGCAGATGCAGCAAAGCTGCGTGACCGCGCCTCTTGCCATGGAAGAGGCAGAGGATATTCTTTTACAGGCACGCACAGGGGCTGTAGGGATCCCGCAGCTCATCCGGACAGCCATCGCACGGGAACGGGAGGAAGCGCAGGAGTGGGCAGGAGAT
>CAYLPF010000183.1:2313-3615 GCA_964385485.1 uncultured Lachnospiraceae bacterium
CTGTCACGGACATCTGAGGGCGGTACAGATAGGTATTTGTCGCTGATTCCGCCGGAAAATGAAGATGAGGATGCAGTTTCGCAGAGAATACAGGAGGCAGAAAAGCATGTATGATATGGAAGCAAGACACGTGATCGAGGCGCTGCGTTCCGGAATTCCCTCCCGGGCAGTGGGGCAGTATTTTTCGGAAGCACGTCCGAAGATCATGAAAGAGATATCCCGCCGCCTGGACATGGTGTGTGAGCAGGGAAAGTCTGGCGGAATGATCATCAGCGGCAAATATGGAGAAGGAAAGACGCATCTGCTGAATACTGTATTTAATATTGCCCATTCCAACAATATGGTGGTTTCCTATCTTTCCCTCAGCAAGGAAACGCCGATGGATAAGCTTTATCTGGTATATCAGAAAATCATACAGAATACGTATCTCCCTATGCGCAGGCAGCCCGGCTTCACGCAGGAGCTGGAAAAAATATCGGCAAACAGCCCCGTAGCGAATGAGATGCTGCTCTATGCGGCAAAGCAGCTCGAGACGGACAAGCTGTATTATCTGTTCCGGTCTTACCTGAATACGGAGGACTCTGATGAAAAGTTCCTGCTCCAGGCGGATCTGGAAGGGGATTTTATCGCGAACGCGCCGCTGAAAAAGATTTACCGCCGTATTTTCGGACAACCCGTAAAATATAATGTGAATTTCACAAAGACACGACACTGCGGCGATTATTTTTCCTTTATGAGCCATTTATTTACACAGATGGGATACCACGGCTGGGTACTCCTGATCGATGAGACGGAGCTTATGGGGCGCCTCAGCAAAAAGGCGCGTCTGAATGCTTATCGCAATATGGCGCAGTTCCTGCTCCCGGAAAGATGCCCGGAGGCCTGTTTTTCCGTTTTTGCGCTGAGCGCTTCTTATACGGAGGATGTGATCGATGGAAAGCATGAGTACGAAAATCTGGAGGCTATCTATCCGGATGCGCAGGAACCGGCCAGGACAGTTTTGAATCTTCTGGCGGCGGCTCCGCAGCTTCTGCCGCTGACAAAGGAAGAAATGAATGAAGTCCTGTACAAAATCCAGGATTTCCATGGGAGGGCATATGGCTGGACACCGGATCTTGACATTTCGTCACTGACGGAGGCCACGCAGTCCGGCGGTTATCTGCTGCGGACGAAGATCCGTGCGGCAATAGAATTCCTCGACCAGCTTTACCAGTACGGGAAAGCCGGGAATACTACGATCAACGAGCTTGGAAAAGAAGTTTTTACAGAAGATGTTCCGTCGCTGGAAGAGTTTGAGTAGAT
>CAYLPF010000184.1:0-3612 GCA_964385485.1 uncultured Lachnospiraceae bacterium
GGAACTGAAGGAGTATTCGCCTGTAGCCCTCTCGGGAGATTCCGGGACATCCATGCAGGAATATGCGCCCAATGAGAGCGCTGCAGAAATCCAGGAGGATGAACGGATCTCAAAACTGGAGCAGTACACTTACTTTGACATGGCAAAGGTCAAAAAATCACTGAAAATATCTGTTGATAATTTCAGAAAAGGGCGATCGCTCCTGGAACAGAAAATGATCGAAAATATAGATATTGGAGCAGGATATGATCAGTACAGTGAAGAACCGTTGGGACAGATCCAGGCAACCGGCAGGAGTAAAAACGGTGAATTTCCGGTTCAGATCATATTTTCAAAGGAAGAAGTAAAGCATTCCAGCTGCAATTGTCCCCAGTGCAGAAAGGATTACTGGTCATATTTTGGCGGCAGGGCGCATTGCGCCTATATTGCAGCTTTGCTGGAATATCTGGAGGACTATCTGAAAACCCACAGTCTCAGTGATGCAACGGATAAAAACGGGCACATCATGCTGGAGCAGTACCGGATGCAGAGAGCGAATTATCTGAAATCCGGTATGGTTTCACAGGAGAATACGCTGCAGCTTGTGCCTCGTATCATAAAAAAGAATGACAGGCTGTATATTTCATTCCGGATTGGCGCAGGGAAGCTGTTTGTGGTAAAATCGCTGTCTGATTTCTGTGAACAAGTAAGTAATTCTGCTATTGGGGTATATGGTTCAAATACGGAATTCTGCCACAGCATTTCGAATTTTACGGAACCATCCAGAAAGTGGATCCATTTTATCAACAGATACGTCCGCGAGGAACAACAGATCGAACAAAGGCTGATGGATGGACGTTATTATTCTGCATTGCGAAAGGGAAAGTCGATCGATTCGTTGATGCTGTTCGGCGGAAGGCTTGATGAGAGCTATGAACTGCTGTCAGATGGGACTGGAATCGAATTTGAAGACAAGGACAATGCAAATAAGAAGAAATGCATCCTGACTGTCGCCACAGGGAAGCCGAAAGCCATTCTGCAGATAGCGCCTCAGGAATCAAAGAATAACCATGAGTTTCACGGAATCCAGGTAAGCGGTACGCTTCCGCTTCTGTATTCAGGTGAAAAAAATGTATATTATATAGAAGAAACACGGCTTTGCAGGGTGGATAAGTCGTTTGCGGAGCATCTCCGGCCGCTTGCAAATTCAGCGGCCGATGGCAGATTTTCTTTTCAGATCGGAAGAAGCCATATGGCGGAATTTTATTATCAGATCCTGCCGCAGCTTGAGGATATCGCGGAGATTATTGAAACGGATGTGGAAAAAATACATTCCTATCTGCCGCCGGAAGCTCACTTTATCTTTTATCTTGATGCGGAAAAGGAGGATCTTACATGCCGCCTTCACGCAAGATATGGCGACCGCGAGGTTTCCATTCTTGATCTTCTTCTGCCGGAGCTTGATGGGGATATCGAATCTTTCCGTGATACCAGCCATGAGGAAGAGATCCTTTACCAGACGCTGCAGTGGTTTCCGACGCTGCATCCCTCGAAAGTGGAACTGTGCTGCGGCGGTGACGAAGAAAAAGTGTATCATGTAATGGAGGACGGCGTAACCGCACTTCTGGCCATGGGAGAAGTACAGTGTACCGATCGCTTCCGCAGTCATCAGATCGTCAACAGAGTAAAGGTATCGGTGGGAGTATCTGTTTCCTCCGGCCTTTTGGATCTGGAAATGGTTACGGACGACATTCCCGCGGCTGAGCTTCTTGAGCTTCTGCAGAGCTATCGCCTGAAAAAGAAGTACCATCGGCTGAAGGACGGGCGTTTTGTCAATCTGGATGATGATTCCCTTGCGATGATGGCTGAGATCATGGATGCCATGCATCTGAAGCCATCCGAGATGGTAAAAGGAAAGATGCACCTTCCAGTTTACCGCACACTGTACCTGGATAAGATGCTGGAAGAAAATGAGAGTGTCTACAGCAACAGAGACAGCCATTTCCGGGAAATGGTAAAGGGCTTTAAAACGATCCATGATTCTGATTTTGAAGAGCCGAAAAGCCTTTCAAAGATCATGCGCAATTACCAGAAGAACGGCTATAAATGGCTGCGCACTCTGGAAGCGTGGCATTTTGGTGGGATCCTGGCTGACGATATGGGACTTGGCAAGACGCTGCAGGTGATCTCTGTGCTCCTGTCGGCAAAAGAAGAGGGCAAAACAGGCACGTCTCTCGTAGTCTGCCCTGCTTCTCTCGTATTTAACTGGGGAGAGGAGATACGCCGTTTTGCACCGGAGCTTTCCTTTGTGCTGGTAACTGGAACGGCAGGAGAGCGGCAGGAAAAAATCGATGCGTATCAGTCCGCGGATGTCCTGATCACATCCTACGATCTGTTGAAACGTGATATTGCCTGCTATGAGGGAAAGGAATTTCAGTATCAGATCATTGATGAGGCGCAGTACATCAAGAACCATACGACCGCAGCGGCTAAAGCTGTAAAAGTAGTAAAAAGTGAGGTTCGGTTTGCGCTTACAGGAACTCCTATTGAGAACAGGCTCAGCGAGCTTTGGAGCATTTTTGACTATCTGATGCCGGGATTTCTGTATGGTTATGAGACCTTTAAACGTGAAATAGAAACTCCTGTTGTAAAGAATAAAGATGAGCATGCCATGAAACGGCTGCAGAAAATGGTAAGCCCGTTTATTCTGCGCCGTCTCAAGACGGATGTTTTAAAAGACCTGCCGGAGAAGCTGGAAGAGATCCGTTATGTGCGATTTGATGAACCGCAGCAGAAGCTGTACGATGCCCAGGTGCTTCATATGAGGGAAAGTATCGCACAGCAGGATGAATCCGACTTCAACAAAAACAAGATGCTGATACTGGCCGAGCTGACGAAGCTGCGGCAGATATGCTGTGATCCTTCCCTCTGTTTTGAAAATTATCGGGGCGGAGCTGCAAAAGTGGATGCATGCATTGATCTGATCCAGAGCGCCATAGACGGAGGTCACCGGATCCTCGTATTCTCACAGTTTACTTCTATGCTGGATATCCTGCAGAAATGCCTTGAGGCGGCATCCGTCAGCTTTTATACGATTACCGGAGCCACACCAAAGGAAAAGCGGCTCCAGCTTGTAAAATCATTTAATGAAGGAAGTGTCCCGGTATTTCTGGTTTCCCTGAAAGCCGGAGGAGTCGGGCTGAACCTCACCGGGGCGGATGTGGTCATTCACTATGATCCCTGGTGGAATCTGGCCGCGCAGAACCAGGCTACGGACCGCGCACACCGGATCGGACAGACAAGAAAAGTGACGGTATACAAGATGATTGCCCGCCATTCGATCGAAGAGAAGATCCTGAAGCTTCAGGAGACGAAACGCGATCTGGCAGAGCAGATCATCGGAAACGCCGGCGGTGAGCTTGGAAGACTGGATAAGGAAGAGCTGCTGGCGCTGCTGGATGGAAAATAAGCGTCGTATACACGCATAAAACATGCCTGTATCCGCGAAAAAATGATGAAAAAAATAATCGAAAATACCATAAAAAATATTGACTCCAAACACAAGATATGCTATCTTAATAAAGTATGCCGCACAAAGAGGTAGAAGTGTCTTATGACCACCGGATTTGGCGA
>CAYLPF010000185.1:0-3589 GCA_964385485.1 uncultured Lachnospiraceae bacterium
TTACTGTAGAGCCGGATAACCGGGAAGAACTCCTGCAGTCAGGGGAGGTGGACTGCCTGATCGCAGCGTATTCTGTGGATGAGTCCCGGATGGAGAAATTTGATTTCTCACCGGCCTATTACGTGGATCACAGCGTGGTCATGGTGGAAAAATCCTCGCTGATCACGGAGATCAGCCAGCTTGTAGGGAAAAAGACCGGCGTTCTGGACGGAGCCAACGCCGCGTCGAAGCTGTCAGAAAAAATGATCGAGCTGGGACTGATCACAGAGGAGGATACAAAAGATTCCACGCTTGTGAAAATGGAATCTTACGCAGCCCTTTCTACGGCTCTTGAGGAGGGCGATGTGGACGCGGTGTGTATGGACGGCTGTATCGCTAAGGCTTACATGGAGGATGACAGAGAACTCCTTGAGGATCAGATCGGGGAGGAACAGTACGCCGTGGCGACACAGAAGGATTCGGACTTAAGCGAAAAGGTGTCTGCAGCCATTCAGGAGATGCTGGATGACGGCACGGTTGACGCTCTGATCGACAAGTGGAACTGAGAAGGGAGTCCTGGCATGAAAAAAGGAATGAAAAGCAAGATTGCCGCTGCTGTGGTGATCGAGATATTAAGTATTATTATTTTAGGCATATTCTTATCCTATATGCAGATGAAGCTTGCCTTAAATAACCAGTATACAAACACAAAGGAAAAGCTGGACGCCATGCAGGCCACGATCGACGCGGCGGACGAGTCGGCGGCCCAGAATCAGGAGTCCTATGACGAGGTGTACAGTTCCAAAGCGGAGAGCGTCGCTTTTATGGTGAACAACGACGGGAGCTTCGAGATGACGGACAGCTATATGGGGACGCTGGCAGGGATGATGAATGTCAGCAATATCCTTCTGCTGGACGGGGATGGGGATGTGATCGTGTCTGCGGAGAAATCCGCCGCGGATTTTACCGCCCATCGGTTTGACCAGCTCCGTACCGTTTTTGATACGGATGAGCCGTCGGAGGCGTTTGAGGTAACTATCGACGGCGTTACCAGGCGCTATTACGCGGCGAAGATCGATGAAACTTCCGAGGCGGTCATCGAGCATGACCCGGAGGAACTGGATCAGCTCCAGGGGAATACTTCCTCATGGGCAAGCATCCTGGGCAATATCCAGGTGGGCCTTGACGGTTTCAGCTTTGCCGTCTCCAGTCAGGATTATACGTTCCTGTACTATCCGGACGGAGATATGGTCGGGCAGGATTCCCTGGACGCGGGGATCCAGGTGGAACAGCTTGAGGACGATCAGTTTTCATGGATGACGATAAACGGCAGCCGGTATTATTGCGGCGTAAAGTCCATACCGGCCGATGACGCCTATGTAGTCTGCGCGGTTCCGGAAGAGGAACTGGTTTCCTCCCGCAATATCACGGTGGGCATCGTGCTGTTTCTGTTCTTCATTGTCATCACCATCATTGTGGTATATGCGCTCCTGACTCTTCAGGAGAATGACGGAAAGGATATCCTGGCTCTGGGGAAGCTTCATTATCATAAGACAGTCGGCCGCAGGATGCTCACGTTTTCCATAGTGGGACTGGTGGTGATCTTTATTGCTTCCTTCTATATGCAGACGCTGTTTTCTCTTTCCATGCGCTGCCTGAGCAACACAAGCCAGGCGGAGGATGTAGTGGAAAACCTGGATGACGAACAGGAGGAGGTAGAGCTGCTGACAGCCCAGTATAACCGGAGATATCTGAACAAGTGCCAGGTCGCCGCCTATATCTTAAGCAGGAATCCGGAGCTCCGCACAAAAGAAACGCTTTCGGAGCTGAGCCGGATCCTGGGGGCGGAGTTTCTGATGATCTTTGACAAAAACGGAAAAGAAACACTGTCGGATTCCACCTATATCAATTTCCAGATCAGCGACGACCCGGAGGATCAGTCCTATGCATTCAGAAGCCTGCTGAACGGTCTGCCCTATTATATCCAGGAGGCTATGCCGGACGAGGTATCGGGCGAGTACCGCCAGTATATCGGCGTCCTTCTGACCGACGAGAACGGGGATACGGACGGATTCCTGCAGATGGCAGTCGTCCCGGAAAAGCTGGAGCAGGCCCTGGCAGCTACCAGCCTGACTTCTGTGCTGGAGACAGTCAAGGCCGGGGCAGGCGGCTTCGCCTTTGCCGTGGACAAGGAAACCGGCACGTTTACCTATTACCCGGAGGAGAAGCTGATAGGGAAGAGCGCTGCGGAGTATGGAATGAAGGAAAATCAGCTTGCGGGGAATTATCTTGATTATGTAACCATCAATAGCCAGAAGCTTTTTGCGTCCAGCCGGGAGACAGATACGCACTATATCTATGTGGCGACTCCGCAGAACCGGATTATGAGCACCAGGATCCCGGTATCGGCCGCATGTACCGGGATGAGCCTGGTCAGCCTGCTTCTGCTCTTTGTAGTCCTGGCGTTTGGAGATGTGCGGGAAACCGCGGGAGAAAAGGCGCGGGCGAAACATGCGCCCGGCCCGATGGTCGATGTGCAGATGCCGGATGGCAGTTCCAAAAAGACAAAGGCGGCGGCAAGCCGCTGGTCGAACGACAGTATCTTCTGGGGGCAGAAAACGCCGGAGCAGAAAACAGGTTTTCTTTTGAAAGCTCTGATGGCAGTATTCGCGGCGGCGATATGTGTCGCGGTGCTGCTGAAAGACCGTCTGTTTGACGAGGATTCGATCTTCCGTCTGATCCTGGACGGAAAATGGGAAAAAGGCATAAACGTATTCGCTATTACCGGATGTATCCTGATCCTGTGCGTCGCCGCTGTGCTGGTGATGCTTCTCCAGGAGGTACTCCGCATGATGGGGAAGGCCCTCGGGGCAAGAGGGGCGACGATCTGCCGCCTTCTCCACAGTTTTCTGAAGTATGTGTCTGTGATCGCGATCCTGTATTACTGTCTGGCTCTTCTGGGAGTGGATACCGCCACGCTGCTGGCGTCAGCCGGAATCCTGTCTCTGGTGATCGGCCTTGGCGCGCAGAAGCTGATATCGGATATCCTGGCGGGCCTGTTTATCATCTTTGAAGGGGATTTCCAGGTGGGCGACATTGTCACGATCGGTGACTGGCGCGGTACCGTGCAGGAGATCGGCGTGCGCACGACCAAGATCCTGGATCCCGGACAGAATGTGAAGGTCATCAGCAACAGCTCGGTGAGCGGCGTCATCAATATGACCAGGCAGACGTCCTTCTGCTCCTGCGATGTAGGCATCGAGTACGCGGAATCCCTGGAGCGTGTGGAGAGTATCCTGGCAAAGGAGCTTCCGAAGATGAAGGAAACTCTGCCGGCGATCCTGGACGGCCCGTTCTACAAGGGCGTTGTTTCCCTTGGGGACAACAGCGTCAATATCCGCATTGTCGCCCAGTGTAAGGAGGGCGATAAAGCGCAGCTTGGCCGGGATCTGAACCGCCAGATGAAGATCCTTTTTGATAAGTATGATGTCAATATTCCATTCCCGCAGGTAGTGATCAACCAGCCGAAGGAATATCAGAAAGCGACCGCAAGTGAAAAGCGGATCGCGAATAAGTTCAATGAGGAGCAAAAGGAACTGACAAAGGATAT
>CAYLPF010000186.1:0-3587 GCA_964385485.1 uncultured Lachnospiraceae bacterium
ATTCATCCGATTTTCCGTTTTACCTTGCCAGGGCATTATTTCAAATGTACGCGATACACTCCACTTCCACCAGTCCGCCCAGCGGCAGCTTTGCCACCTGCACACAGGAGCGTGCCGGATATTCCCCGTCAAAGTATGACTTGTAGATCTCATTTACCTTTGCGAAATCATTCATATCCGCCAGGAAGATCGTCGTTTTTACGATCCTGCTGTAATCGCTTCCCGCCTCTTTCAGGATCGCTCCCATGTTTTTCATGGAGCAATGCGCCTGCTCTTCCACCGTCTCAGGCATTTTCCCCACTGAGGGATCGATGCCGAGCTGCCCGGAGCAGTATACCATGCCGTTTACCTTCACCGCCTGCACATACGGGCCGACTGCTCCCGGTGCATTCGTTGTCGCAATAATTTCCTTCGCCATTATTTTACTACCTCTTTTCCTTTTTTTCTCAGTACAACGCCGTTTCTGTTACCGGTGTGTACGCCGTTCTTCACCGCAAGCTCACCGTTTACCATCACGTATTCGATTCCTTCCGGATACTGGATCGGGTCGGTAAATGTTCCCTTATCGATCACAGTGTCGGGATTAAAGATACAGATATCTGCGTATGCGCCTTCACGGAGCTCACCGCGGTCTGTCATATTGAAAGCCGTTGCGGGCTTCTTCGTCATCTTGTAGACTGCTTCTTCCAGAGTCAGCGCCTTATCCTCTCTTACGTATTTTCCGAGGATCCTCGGGAATGCGCCGTATACTCTCGGATGCGGCTTGCCGCCCAGCAGCCCGTCTGTACACGCATTCATTTCCGGACGCTTCATAAAGAGCTGTACGTGTTCCTCCGTACCGTAGAAATCTACCATTCCGACTGCATTTTCCTCTTCATACAGAAGATCAAAGGTCGCCGTATACGGATCGGTACCACGAAGCTTTCCAAGCTCGGTAAGGCTGAGGCCAATAGCATCCTGGTTCTTCTCTGTCTTTACACTTGTGACAAAGATCTGGTCAAGCCCTGCAAATTCCACAAAATTATCCCATCCCGGAATTCCATGCTCGATATCATAAACCATCTTTTTGCGCAGTTCCTTATCAGCCAGACGCTCCAGCACCTTGTCGGTTCCCCCGTCATGCACCCACGGCGGGAGGATCACGCCGAGCATCGTACTTCCGGCTACGTACGGGTACTGGTCGAAGGATACGTCGATGCCCTCTGCCTTCGCCTTTTCCAGAAGCCGGATGACGTCCCCGATCTTATCCCAGTTTTTCTTGCCGCAGACTTTGAAATGTGAGTAGTGGATCTTGACGCCGGATTCTCTTCCGATCGTGATGACCTCTTCCATTGAATCCAGGATCGTATCAGCCTCACTCCGCTGATGGATGACAAACCTTCCGTCATACTCCGCTACTACCTTGCACATCTCAATGATCTCCTTTGACTCGGAGTATGCGCAGGGCATATAGATAAGGCCTGTGGAGAGTCCGATCGCTCCCGCTTCCATCTCACGGCGTGTGATCTGACGCATTTTTTCCAGCTCTTCCTCATTCGGAAGGCGGTTTTCCAGTCCCATTGCCTCCATACGGATATTTCCATGAGGCACGAGATAGCATTCGTTCAGTCCCGGCTTTGCCTCCTCGATCATGTTCAGATAGCCTTCCGTCGTTTTGTATTCCCAGTTGATCTTGTCGCTGTCGCCGTCCAGCCCGGCAAGGTTCTTTCTCCATGGGCTGATATATTCCACCGGGAGCGGAGCCATGGAAATACCGTCCTGGCCGAGTATCTCCGTCGTGATCCCCTGCATCACCTTCGGTCTTACCTCCGGCTCAACGAGGATCTGCAGGTCGCTGTGGCTGTGGGTATCAATAAAGCCCGGAGCCACGACAAGCCCTTTCGCGTCGATGACCTCCATACCCTCTTCCGCACAGATCTCACCGATCTTTGCAATTTTGTCATTTTCCACCAATACGTCCGCCGTATAGCCTGCCTTACCGGTTCCGTCTACTACATAACCGCCTTTTATCAACTTTTTCATTTTCCCTGCTCCTTTCTGTTAATCCTCCAGCTCAATTTCCGGCGCAGGCTTTACGCCCATAGCGCGTTCAATTGCCGATACTGCAAAAATCACTACCAGCGCTACGATACCGCCCGGTACCATTGCACTCAGTCCCCACGGCGTATTCAGCCCGTAGATCCAGTACGCCGCCACAGCAGTTCCTGATACGATGGAAATAAACCCTGCCCGCTGTGTTACGTTCTTGTAGAAGAGGCCGCAGATAAATGCTGCGAACGGACCTGCGCTGCGAAGAGCAAATGCTCCCATCATAACACTGATGATATTGGACGCCGTCAATGCCACGAACAGTCCCACTGCTCCCACGATCACCATAACGACTCGGGATATCCAGATCTCCTTCTGGTCATCCTGCTTTCCTCCGTTGATATACGGACGGAATACATCGTTCGTAAACATGGTTGCCGTACCGATCATATTTCCGGATGCGGAGCTCATAGTGGCCGCCACTACGGCTGCCAGGACGATACCTGCCACTACTGCCGGCGCAAACTGCATTGTCGCATCTGCCAACGCATTCTTCTGCGGGCCGCTTGCATATCCGTCAATGCACACGTACGCCATCAGGCCGATGAGCGCCGGAACGATCGCGTAAACCGCGGAAAGAACGCCTGCGATCAGAGAACCGAGCTTCGCGGATTTTCCATCCTTCGCGGAGCAGTACGTCTGAACGATCTCCTGCCCTGTAGGGAATGTCATGAAATACATTGCGATATAACCGATAACAGTCGGGATACCGATCTTCGTCATGCTCAGCATATCCATATTTGCGCCGGTGCTGTCTGTTAAGGTCTTCGCCTTTGCAAACAGGTTCGACAGGCCGCCGATCTCTTTATTGTTGACCATAACGACCATTGCCACTGCCATGCCTACCGTGATAAACAGCACGTGCATCAGGTTGGCTGCCGCCACGGACTGGAATCCACCCACCATCGTATAGATGATAACTACGATAGTGATGATGATCGCTGCCGTCTTAAAATCCAGCCCCGTCACTACATTGATAATGGATGCCGTTGCGATGATCTGGGCCCCTGTCGCCATAAAAAGCGCTGCGATTGAAGTAAACGCCGTGAAAATATGGGACGCTTTTCCGTAACGCTTGCTGATGATCTGCGGAACCGTGCTGGCCTGTGCCTTACGGAAATACGGGGCGATAAAGGATACGAGGACGAACCCGATACCTGCCGCAACCACGTACCAGCATGCGGAAAGTCCGTAGCTGTACACATTTGTTGCGATACCTGTCGTGCTGGCTCCGCCTGTGTTTGCCGCAAAAAGCGTGCCCGCAAGCACCAGCGGCCCAAGGGATTTTCCGGCCATCAGGAAATCCTCATTGCTCTGCTTCGACTGCTTTGCCTGTTTCTTTTTGGAGACCACCAGTCCAAGGACGATGGTCAGCGCCATATAAATAAAGATGATGATCAATGCTGTTGTCTGTTTACTGCTCATGTTGTTTCCCCCTTTATTGTTTCAACACAATATGCTCTTTTCTTATTTCAGGAGTGCTTCCATCACCCCGTAAT
>CAYLPF010000187.1:0-3543 GCA_964385485.1 uncultured Lachnospiraceae bacterium
ACGATTTTCAAAATGAAGCTCGTCGGCGCTTTGATCTCCAACCCAAAGATTAAGGCGAAAATGGGAAACAAAATGAATGAGGGTATGCTGATGCCATACACGAAGATGTTTGAGAGCCTTAAGAAAAAGTAATATTCAGGGAAGCATTACAGATTTTTTTTCTTATAAATAAACCAGAACGCTATGGCAGTAAATACCGCAAGATAGCACAACAGAATCACGATCCCGCGGAGGTCAGCCCCGGCTCCTGATGCGATCCCGCGGATCATCCCGCTGGTCTGGGAGAGGGGCAGGATGGAAACTGCCTGACGCAATCCCTGGGGCATACTGTCTGTGGAAAAGAAAGTGTTGCACAGGTATGACATGGGCATAATGATATAATTTGAAAAACGCGGTACGTCCGCGTGGTTTTTGGCCAGAAATGATATGACGACACCGATGGCGGAGAAGACCGCGCCATTCAGGAACATGATAAAAAAGGACAGAGCGTTGAAGGTAAGGCCTGTCCGGATGGGCATGGTGAGCAGCAGGATCACACTGCCGGCGTACAGCCCCCGCAGGCTGCCGCCGATGATCTGTCCGACAATGAACTGCCACAGCGGTGTCGGAGAGATCATGACCTGGTCGAATGCCTTTTCATACAGCCGCTGGACGTTCAGGTTCTGGGCGATGGCATTGAAGCTGCCGTTCATCGTAGTCAGCGATACAACGCCGGGGATCAGAAAATACAGGTACGGTTCTCCGTGGGAGGAGGTCTGTATCCCCAGTCCGAATACGATCAGGTACATGAGCGGCGCGACCATTGCCGCCAGGGTAATCTTATAAAAATCACGTTTGAATTCCGTCCACTTTTCCCATAAAATTGTGATAATTCCCATGACACTTCTCCTTTATGGTTCCTGAGATGGCGTAAGGCGCTTTCCGGCACGCTCGAGAAAAACGTCCTCCAGAGTCGTATCCCGCAGCGCGGACTGGCTTTTGAGCCCTGAGAGATAAGCAATCGCCTGCCGTCGGTCATGAAAATAGCGGCTCCGGATACCGCCCTCTGACCTTTCATCAACAGCGTATGCTCCCAGCTTGTCGATCAGCCCGGCAGGAGTATTTACCTCTTCCAGCTTTCCGGTATTCATCAGGGCAACGCGGCTGCACAGTGACTGCGCTTCTTCAATATAATGCGTTGTCAGAAGAATGGTGAGCTTCTGTTCGTTGAGCTGTCGCAGCAGGTTCCACATCTGCCTTCTGGAAAGCGCGTCCATGCCTGCAGTGGGTTCGTCAAGGAGAAGGATCTCCGGCTCGGTGAGCAGGGCACGGCAGACCATCAGCTTCCGTTTCATGCCGCCGGAAAGCTTGCGGACAATTCTTTTTCGGAATTGGATCAGATCACAGAATTCCAGAAGCTCCTCCGTGCGGGCACGGATCTGTTTCAGCGGCATAAAATACAGCCGTCCCTGATATTCCATGATCTCGTCCATATTCATATCCTGGCGCATGGAATATTCCTGGGTGATAACACTGATTTTCCGTTTCAGATCGGGACGCTGCCTTGAGAGACGCTCCCCGTCGATCAGGATTTCTCCTGCTGTGGGCAGAAGAAGGGTGGACAACATACCGATCGTCGTTGTCTTACCGGCTCCGTTCGGCCCGAGCAGTCCGAAAAATTCGCCCGTTTCGATGGTAAGGTTTAACGAATCGACAGCCGTAAAATGATCAAACTTCTTTGTCAGATTTCTGAGCTCTATCATGCCGTGTCCCTTGCTCCTTTGCAGATATAACCCATATTATACTCGGAGAAATGTCATTTTTCAATGAAAACATCGGGAGGGCATCGACTTTACATTAAAACACGTGTATGATATAGTCAAAACGTTAATTGAAAAGGAAGTATTCATCGTGTCAGCGGCATTTCACTGGCATGCGATTGAGGAGCAGACAGGTAAAATGATATGATAAAAAGACGAAATCAAATATGGGTGGCACTTATGATATGCACCGGCATCGCGGGCAGTGTGCTGATGATGGGACAGGCGGGAGGTTATGCGCAGGCAGCGTATGACCAGATCGCACCTGCGCAGGAGCAGCTTGCCGCGGAACCTGTTGTGAAATACGGGATGCTGCCGGTTTATGGCCGGGATGTGAAGGATGGCGTTTACCCTGTGGAGGTAAGATCCAGTTCATCCATGTTTCAGATTACAGAGGCGATGCTGACAGTAAAGGATGATGAGATGACCGCGGCGATCACCTTAAGCGGACAGGGCTATCTGAAGCTGTTCCCGGGAAGCGCAGAAGAAGCGGCAGCAGCCGGACCTGAGGATTATATCGGATACACAGAAAACGCGGAGGGACTGTATACGTATGAGATCCCGGTGGACGCTCTTGATAAGGAGCTTTCTCTGGCGGCCTTCAGCAAGCGCAAAGAACAGTGGTATGACCGAAAGGTCCTGTTTGACGCAGGAACGCTTCCGAAAGAGGCGCTTCTTGTGGAACTGCCGGATTATGACCTGATAGAAAACGCCGTGGCGCAGTATGAAGGGCAGGAGAATGAAACAGATACCGGGGGAAACAAAACTGGCGGCGGAGATATCACCGGAGCTGTCACTCCGGCATCCATTGATATGGAGGATGGCGAGTACGCCATAGACGTCAGTCTGACCGGCGGCAGCGGCAAAGCCAGTGTCTCCTCGCCCACAGTTTTTATTGTCCGTGACGGCAAAGCGTATGCAAGGCTTCAGTGGAGCAGCTCCAATTATGATTATATGGTCGTCGGCGGGGAAAAATATCTGAACTGCAATACGCAGGGCGGGAATTCTGTCTTTGAGATTCCGGTGGCGGCTTTTGACACAGCGCTGCCGGTGATTGCGGATACGACAGCCATGGGAACGCCTCATGAGGTGGAGTATTCGCTGATCTTTTACGCGGATACCATCGGGCCAAAGAGCCAGCTCCCGCAGGAGGCTGCAAAAAAGGTGGTATATATTGCGCTGGTCATCATTGTAGGAGGAGGGATCCTGAATTATATTTTGAAAAAACGCAGAGCTGACGGGCAGAACAATACAGCTTCCGTGAAAAAACAGAAAATGAAGATTTCATGTATTGCCCTGGATCTGGATCAGACGACGCTGAACAGCCGGGGAGCTTTAAGCGATGCAAACCGCCGGGCGATAGAACAGGCGATAAAGGCCGGGATCCATGTTGTGATCGCAAGCGGGAGGGCGCTGAATTCACTGCCGCGGGAGGTCTGTGAAATAGAAGGCATACGGTACGCAATCACGTCCAATGGCGCCGCGATTTATGACTTAAATGCGGGGGAATGTCTGAAGCAATATAAAATGACGCCGGATTCAGTGCGGGATATTCTTCGGCTGACGCGGGGGAAAGATGTTGCGTATGAAGCTTTCATTGACGGTAAGCCTTATGCATGGAAGCCTTACGTGGATGATCCGGTCCGGTTCGGGGCGGCACCTTCTGCTGTCCCGTATGTTCAAAGTACACGTCAGCCGGTGGAGGATATGTGTAAGTTCCTTGAAGAGCATATCGAAGAGCTGG
>CAYLPF010000188.1:0-3532 GCA_964385485.1 uncultured Lachnospiraceae bacterium
AGCGCAGGCCGCACTCCGCCGCCCGTTCACAAAGGCCGGAATCCATGGTGAGAAACTGCAGGAAATCCCCGGAGGCCATAGCCGCTGTCACCTGTTCGTCAAAAACCGGTCCCTCGGGAACAAAGCCATACGGCCCATCCCTGCGTAACTTGTGGGAGAGATCCCCGCTGGCCACGAACACTGCCTTTCGGCCTGATTGATTCACTGCTTTTGCGATGCACTGCCCCAGCCGGTAGTGCTCCAGCGGCGAAAATCCGGACAGACCGATCCGGACAATGGGGCAGGTCACTCCGGCTTCCTGAAGAAAGTACAGGGGCAGGAAAGTGCCATGATCCAGGGCTGGATCTTTTTCTCCCAGCGTCCCGGCCTGAATACCCGCCGCTTCCGTCTGCCGGATGATCTCTTCCCGCAGGGATGCGTCATATTCGACAGCAAGCCTTGTCTGGGCAGCTCCGAAAGCGGACATATCCCCGGACGCCCGCTTGCCGGGAGAAATATGGAAGTAGTCTGCGTACATAACGGCGTGAGGCGAAGTAATGATCAGCACCTCCGGCCCCCATGAGTGAACACGCCCCGCGGCGGCTCGATAGGCGTCGATGGTGGCCTGCACCTCCCGCTCCCGCCCGCAGCCCACAGTGGGAATGATAATGGGCGGATGAGGAACAATGATAGAACCTGTGATTGACATGAAATTCCCTCCTTTTACTTTTGCAGGCCGTCCGGAACTGGACACCTGCTGATCCAATTAAAACAGAGCCTTTTTATCCCCGGCAATTCCAGGCCAAACGCCGATTCATGCTTCGGCTCATGGCCCCGCCTTACCGTATTCATATCAGCTTCCGCACGGGCGATAAGAACCGGCAATCAGAAGAAGCCCGGTTGTGACCTGCCGGCGGAACGCGATCTGCGTCACAAGAAGCAGCACGACATAGGAGATCACGGCGGACAGAAGGAGGAGCCTGTCGGAGAAGAAGGATCGAACTGTATCCCCGGCTGCCGCTTTTCCTCCGCCCCATGTTTGTGCGAAGGTCAATGGCTGTTTTTAAGTGATAACTTTCGCATAGTATCTGCGCATCCTTTCCGTAAAATAATCATATCACAAAAAGAGGCCTTTGGCAAAAGCCGGTCACAGGCGCCCCAGCTATCCACGAACAGGAGGAACGGCTCCACTCTGGCAATGCATTCTGAAACAATCCGGCTTTGATGTTTTGTCAGCGGATGTCTACCACATACAGATTATCTTCTGTCAGGATGCCGCCTTCACCCTCCGGCGCTTCCTTCAGAAACAGAAGGCTCTGCACCTGTTCCACATCGATGATCTGGTTCGTGGAAAAAAGCTGCTCATAACGGTCGGACTCCTCATCGATATATCCCTCTCTGCCGGAGCCCGAGCTGAGTCTCGGCAGCAATGTCCCATCCTTCAGCTTCACTCCCATTAAATACGGCGGTTCCACATATGTGGTAAACTCAAAAGGCTCCGACACCTGCTTCAGTTCGCCATCTTCCAGCACCTGGCTTTCCCGGTACCCGATTTCTGTCATTTCCTGCCTTGGAAACTCAAGGACTGCCTTTATGGAAATCGGGGATATCTCCACTTCGGTCAGAACAGCCTCCGTATCGCCGACCGGCTCACTGCATTGTCCCGCGTAAGTACTGTCATCCCCCTTCAGCGTCCATTCAAAGCTCCAATTGCCCTGTACATCCACCTGAACCGATTCTGTGGCTTTCTCATCAGAATAGATACCCAGCCCTGTAAATCCCACATGAATGGATCTGTCCAGAAAATCTCCCTGTTCACCGAGTGGATACAGTGTAATGCGGTATTCCAGGCTGCCATCCTCCAGAGAATAATCCATGACCAGAGAACCGTCCTCATCTACAGGGATTTCTTCTCCATCATCCCGCTTTGCCCTTCCGTCCTCTCCCGTGATCAATCCGTTATAAAAGCCGCCCACATAGCTCACTTCCTCACCGTCCACCGTGACGACTGTACTCTCAAATCCCGGCTGCACGCCTTCCGGAACCCCATAACCCTCCACCTTGAAGGAGAGATAAGAAAAATAATTGTCTGTGATGCTCTGCAGCGCAGTTACCGTTACCCCTGCATCTGTAACGGACAATTCCGGGAAATCCGCAAGGCCGGAAGACTCCGCCGCATCCTTCTGTTCCTGTGACACCTGCAGTCCTCTCTCAAGGCTGCTGCTCCAGTTCAGGTAGGCGGCCGCCCCTGCGGTAACGGTTCCCAGGACCAGCACCGCGGCCAGCCCAACTGCAGCCAGCCTCCTGCGTCCCGGCCGGCGGATCCTGCGCAGCGCCCTGTTATCGGATTCTGCGCAGCGCTCTGCCGCCGGATCCTGCGCGGCGCTCTGCCGCCGGATCCTTCCATTCTTATTATCTGCTTCCGCCTGCGGCATATCCCATGCCTCACTGCGGATCCTGGAAAACGCCTCCTCTGCCTTATTCATCACAATTTCCGGTATCTCGATTTCTTCTTTTAAAATATCAATTCTGTTTTTACCGTTCATGAATATTTTCTCCCTTCTTCCGCCTGAAACACTCCGGCCAGCATCCGTCTGCCTCTGGCCAGCCTGGTGCGCACCGTGGACTCCGGCATCTCCAATATCCGGCTGATATCAACTGTGGTAAAGCCTTCCACATAGTAAAGCAGCAGGATCAGCCTGTATTTCTCATCGATCCCGTCCAGCGTCGCCCGCCACTCCACATTTTCAAATTCCCAATCCGGCCCGGCCGGCTCCTGCAGCTTTTCTCCCGGCAGGAATTCCTGCTTTTTCCGCAGCAGCTCCTTACATTTATTGATAAGGATCCTGGTCATCCAGGTCTTAAAATACCGGTCCTCCCGAAGCTGCCCCAGCTTTTCCCAGCAGCACAGGATCGTATCCTGTATCGCGTCCGCCACATCCTCGTCATATCTCAGGATTGCCTTCGCCGCCTTATACATGCTCTGCATCTGCAGCCGCATCAGTTCCGTGAAAGCTTCCGGGTCTTTCGACCTGGCTCTCCGTATTAAATCATCCATCCTGTCATTCCATCCTTTTGTAAATTTCGTACGTACGATCCGAAAACGCCAATCGGGCAGGGAAGATGTCTCCTGGCCTGCCCGCCGCACGGCCCACATAGGACCATGAACTTCACGTTCTGCTTATTAGACGGAAAACAAAGAGAAAACGTCCCAATTATTTTTATCTTAATACTTCACGCTTCAGCGTGACAAGGTCTTTCCTATGACAATCGGACAGGGGAGAGTTACCGACCCTGGCCGCCCGCGCGAGCTGCGTGCTGCTTCTGCAGCAATATTCCTCTCACGGCTCTGCGCATAAAAATGAGGCTTCCATCCGGCTATTCCCGGTTCTGGAAGCCTCGGCTCCGCAATCCTGCTCCTTGTCTGATTATTCTTTCTCCTCCATCACGCTCAGATACGCCGGGCGGATGATCTTATTCATACCGATCTGTTCCTCGATCCGGTGCGCACTCCAGCCGACGATCCGGGCGATGGCAAAGATCGGCGTGTAAA
>CAYLPF010000189.1:0-3525 GCA_964385485.1 uncultured Lachnospiraceae bacterium
ATCACATGTCCTGCTCCGGGCAGACTTCAGCGATCTTTGCCTCTATGCGGCCCTTCACCACCGCAGCCAGCTCTGTGGTCTTCATTCCCTGATATTCGACATATGGAATCGGTTCAAGAAAATACACCTGTACCTTCTGTTTCTCAATGGAGCCGGTATCAAAGGCTTTGTAGGAATCTACCAGGGCAACCGGTACCACCGGGCACTTCGCTTTCATGGCTGCCTTAAAGCTTCCGCCCTTAAACTCCTGCAGCTTATTCCCGTTCCTGCTTCTCGTCCCTTCCGGGAAGATGATAAAGTTCCGGCCTTTGCCCACTTCCTCCGCCACCTGCAGGATCACCCGCATCCCCTGCCTCACATCGGAGCGGTCGATCGCCAGCGCATCCAGGCAGGCAATGATCTGCTTCAGAAACGGGATCCCGGCAAGTTCTTTTTTCAGCACAACAGAAACCGGCCTTGTCATAAGCTGTAAAATAGCCAGAACATCAAACATGCCCTGATGGTTCGGGAATAAAATATACCCATCCTCTGAGGGCAGGTTCTCCATCCCATGGCCTTCTATCTCCACTCTCCCGCCTTTGATCGCCCGATTGTTGATCTGCTTGACCAGAGCGAATCGTTCCTCAGGAGAATACCGCTCCGGATGGGACGACATACGCAGCAGCCGGAATAGCCCATAGGGAACGTACCACAGATTCATAAGTACCATCCATATAATTCGTTTCATTTTGCAGCGCCTCCTTCTACATACAGAGCCAGTTCAGAAAATTCTGATATCTCCGCATCCTTTCTGTCTGTCGTTCCAAACCCGTATGAAGCAAAGATAAAGGGTACGCCGGCTTCGGCAGCCGCATCGCAGTCCCCCTGGGTATCCCCTACATAAACCGGGGATTTCAGGTGATTTCTTTTGACGACAAGCGCAATGTTCTCACCCTTGCTTTTTCGCGTATTTCCAAAGCATTCAATATCTGCTACATACGGCTCCAGCCCCGTTTTTTGAAGGAACAGCTCAATATAACCACACTGGCAATTGCTGACAATTAACACGGACGCCCTCTTTGAAAGCTCCTTTATCCCGGAGATCACGCCGGGATAACAGATATCACTCATATCCGCCTGCAGCTCCTGATGCTCGTATCTGCAGCAAAGCTCCATGATCTTGTCCCGTTCTTCCGGCGGCAGTTCCGGAAACATCTGCTCCGCGATCACTGACATCGTTTTCCCGAACAGGCCTTTCAGCATATCGGTATTGACAACGTAATCCGGCAGACCGCTCTCATGAATCGCCCGTTCCCAGGCCCTCGCCACGTCCAGGGTGGAATCCCACAACGTACCATCCACATCCAGGATCAATCCGTCCGCTTTTTTATTGATCATACTCTCCTCCCGCATTCTCTTTTTCTGTTTGCTGCGTCTTTAATCGAAAAGGAACCTCCACCGGAGCTTTCTTTCACATGCATGGCAACAAAAAGGAGACCTCCACGGAGCTCCTTTTCGCATGCCCGGCAACTCAAAAACAGGCCTCTCACCTCCTGATGAGAGACCTGCCCGAATACTTTTTTCCGCAAGCGCCATCAATGTCCTGATATGCTTGTGGCATAAAGCTCTCCTGTCGGAGATGTGCCGGAATAGTCCACGGTAGCCGTAATATAAAGTCCATTCTGGAGTCCGTCACTCGTGCTGACTGCAGCATCCGTATAATTGATATTGTACGTATTCCCATCGTCACCCTGAATCGTGATCTCACTGGAATTCGCGCCTATGATCGTCCCGCTGACGGTACCGATATTGGAAGTCTGTTCTTCCCCGCTGCCCGTCGTACCTCCTGAGCTCCCGCCGGAGGAGGTACCCGGATCCGTCGAACTGATATAGGACTTGGAAATATATCCTGTCGAGCCGTTCACAGATACCACAAACCAGTTATCCGTCTCGCCGATGACCGTCACGGCCGAGCCGCCGCCCACTGTACTCACAATACCGCTGT
Source organism: uncultured Lachnospiraceae bacterium (assembly GCA_964385485.1). GTDB lineage: Bacteria > Bacillota > Clostridia > Lachnospirales > Lachnospiraceae > Choladousia. Next base: position 1,985 of record CAYLPF010000189.1, read on the forward strand.
CCGTACCAGGCTGTGTGCGCAGATTGACATCAGAGGTCGTATAATACGTATAGCCTGCGCCATAATCGATGTAGCTGTTCAGCTCCGCAGTAGTTTTTGTGGAATCGGAAACCGGAGTGGAATCCGCATCCTGCTGCGTCGTCTCGGACTGCGTAGTCGGCTGGTTCACAAGAAACGCCTTATTGATATATCCGATATTGCCGTCTATATTTACTTTGAACCACTGTGAAGTCTCGCCCACCACCGTGACCTTGTCTCCCGTAGCCAGCGAGCCCAGAATATCCGCCTCGGTGCTTGGCTGCAGACGGATATTGACATTGTCCGATGCGTACAGCGTCGCGGTCGTACCGTAGTCCGTCAGAGTCTTCAGTTCTCCTTCCGCGCCGCTTTCAGACTGTGTCGTCTGGCTTTCGCTGCCGGTCTTGTTCACTGCTGTGCCCGGCAGTGCGCTGAACGTACTGCTGCGCAGAACCGTAAAGCTCTCCACAGACTTCTGCACCGCATCCAGCAGAACCTTATTGTCATCGAGAACCGTACCTGTGATCACATACGCCTCGTCCTCCGCCATGATCGCATACGTAACAGAATAAGCCCACATGCTCGTAGCATTGTATTTCACAACATATTCGTACGTATCCAGTGTTTCCGAGCTCAGCTTCTCGAACTCCACAACCTCAAAGGCATTTGAATCGGGATACTGCTTCGTCAGGCTCTCTTTAAGCGCATCCTCTGACTCCGATACAGAAAGCTTCTTCAGCTCCGACGCATCCGCCGCATGTACAATATTGATCATCGCATCGGAACCGGATGAAAATACCCGCATCTCGTCCGCGTCCTGAGTCACACTCCACGTGCTGTCCGGAAGCGTGATACGGATACTCTTATCCTGGGATGTAAAAGCAACATCTACCTGAAGTTCAGATTCCGTTTCTGTCTCTGTCTCTGATTCTGTCACAGTCTCTGACTGTGTCTCCGGCTCAGTCTCTATCGGCTCTTTTTTCAGCTTACTGCATCCTGTCGCAAGCCCCGCTATCACCAGTGACAATGCCAGAGATAATGTAATGATCCTCATTCTTCTGTTCAACATGTCACACCCTCCATTCTATACTTCCTCCCATATTACCATTACGAAGTAAGGCAGTTTTTGTTCCACCCTTCCGAACAAAAACATAACTAACATAAAAAACAGGTATTGAACCAATACCATACAGCAATCATACCACGCATTTGCAAATCCTGCAAGTCACATACTGATAATTCACAATCTGAACGTGTAATATTAATACTTTCGTAATCTCTTCTTAACATGGGTCTTTCAATTCCCCTCAAGAACCGTGCGGCACGTCTCATATACCTGTTTGCTCACGCCCGTGCAAACCTCCGGCGGATCTCATCCTCCGCCGCCTCAAATCTTTCATCCGTCTCTTTCCCGGCTCCAAGGAGCGCCCCCAGTTCACGGTACTCGTCCCATATCCCCTGCCCGTGAAGGACGCAGAAAGCCCCGGCGTCGCTTCCCAGCGCGATCTTCACGCCCAGCTCCC
>CAYLPF010000190.1:0-3513 GCA_964385485.1 uncultured Lachnospiraceae bacterium
GCCTCATTATCCGGTTTCGCTGTCAGAATTGCTTCAGGAAACGGGCATCGTTCTCGTACAGCAGTCTCATATCGTCGATCTCGTATTTCAGCAGCGCGATACGCTCCAGTCCTACGCCAAATGCAAAGCCGGTGTACACCTCCGGGTCGATACCGCACATCTCAAACACATGCGGATGTACCATGCCACAGCCAAGGATCTCGATCCAGCCGCTGCCCTTACAGAATCTGCAGCCCTTGCCTCCGCACTTGAAGCAGGAGACATCCATCTCGGCGCTCGGCTCTGTGAACGGGAAGTGATGCGGACGGAACTTCGTCTTCGTCTCTTCACCGAAAAGCTCCTTTGCGAACTGCTCCAGGGTTCCCTTCAGGTCTGCGAATGTAATGTTCTTGTCGACCACAAGTCCCTCAATCTGATGGAAGGACGGGGAATGTGTCGCGTCCACCTCATCCGAACGGAATACGCGGCCCGGTGAGATCATACGGATCGGCAGCTTGCCCTTTTCCATCGCCCTTGCCTGTACCGGGGATGTCTGGGTACGGAGAACGATCTCCTTATTGATATAGAAGGTGTCCTGCTCATCCTTTGCCGGATGGTTTGCCGGGATATTCAGCTTCTCAAAGTTGTACTCATCATATTCGATCTCCGGGCCTTCCATTACCTCATAGCCCATACCAATAAAAATACGCTCCACTTCTTCTCTGGCGATCGTATTCGGATGGCGGTGGCCCACATTGTTTTTCTTTGCAGGAAGCGTCACATCGATGACCTCAGTCTTCAGCTGCAGTTCAAGCGCTTCTTGCTCCAGCTTCTTCTTCGTCTCCTCCAGCACGCTCTCGATCTGTGCCCTCGTCTCATTCACAAGCTGCCCAAAAGCAGGCCGGTCCTCCGGTGCGATCTCTTTCATGCTTTTCAGCACGGCTGTCAGCTTTCCCTTTTTCCCGAGAAAATTGACTCTGACATCATTCAGCTTGTCCAGCATGCCGGCCTGTTCGATCTGGGCCAGCGCTTCTTCTTTGATTGACTGCAATTTGTCTTTCATGATTTTCTTCCTTTCCTTTATAAAATAGAATCCTGCTCTGCAGGATTCTCCGCCTGCGGCGGGTCGCCTCAGCGACATAATTCATCTCCGCCGCAGTGCGATCCACGCGGAGCGTTTTTATGCCATAGGAGACGAAGTTTCCTATGACATAAAAAAGCCCCGTCCTGCAAAGGGACGAAGCGTCTGTTCCGTGGTACCACCCTGATTCCTGCCAGACGGCAGGCACTCGGTATGCGTAACGTGCATGAACGTCACTTCCTACCGGGATACATGATCCGTTCAGAAGTACGGCTCCGGTGTGAAATTCGCTTCCTGTCTGAACCTGAGAATGCTTCCAGCCGACGGCATCCTCTCTCTGTCGGAAAACAGTTCACTACTGTGCACCATCATTGCCTTTATTTTTTCAGCTATTGCTTATTTTAGCACAACATATTTTTCTGTCAAGAAATTTTTCCAACTGTTACAGTGTTCCAGTGTTGATCTTTACAATTCACAGCCCTCCGCTCCCTTCGAAGGCCATATGCCCCTTCTAAAACAGCTCCGGATGCGTCAGATAGTGATTGATTTCCGCTCCCAGGAAGAACAGGTACATACAGAAGTACAGCCACAGCATCACCACTACCAGCGTCGTAAGGCTGCCGTAGATCACGGACATATTTACCGCATAATCAAGATATATGGAAAAAGCATATGAAAATACCGCCCATGCCACGGAAGTAAAAATCGCCCCAGGAATCTGTGCCCGGAATTTTCTGCGGCGGTTCGGCAGAAACATGTACATCATCAGAAATAAAAATACAAGCATCACAAGAGCAATGGCCGTCGGCAGCATCATCATATCAGAAAATTTTTTCAGGAAAGGAAACCACTTGCTGAAATAAGTCTGAATCGTATATCCAAATACAAGAACGCCAAGGCTGATGGCCAGGGCCACCACAAGAACGACCGTATAACATGCGGCACGGAATCGGAGCAGAAAATAATTCCTCGTCTCTTCGATCCGGTAAATGGAATTCAATCCGTCTGTCAGTCCCATAACGCCTTTTCCGGCCACCCACACCGCCACAATAGCCGACCAGGACAAAAGCGCCGGCGACTGGCTGAAAACACTGCTGACCACAGGCTTCAAAAGTCCGGATGTCTCAAAGGGGGTAATCTGTTCAATCGTCATCACTACCTCTTCCTGCGTCAGAGGAGTAAACTGTATCAGTGTAAGGAGCAGCATCAGTATAGGAAATACACTCATTATGATAAAAAAGGCCGCCTCCGCCGAATGAGCCCTGACCCTGTCATTTCTCATCTTTACCATAAATCTGTAAATCAGTTTTGAAGCATTACGCACAAATTCCATATCTCTGTTCTCTTTCCTGCTGCTGATTTCATTTCTCACTGTCCCGCACGACAGATACATCATAATAATACTCCAGAATTGTCTTATAGTCCAGCCCCAAGTCTGCCATTTCTGCCGCTCCGCATTGGCTCATGCCATTGCCATGGCCGTATCCGCCGCCTTTGATATTGACACATCCTTCTGCCATTTCCAGGCAGAAGAAAGCGCTTGGCAAAAGCTGCATCCTGCTGGCCACGGAGCCATCCAGCAGTTTGATCCCGGCCTGCATATTTCCGAGAATTTTCCTGATGTTGTATTCGCCTTCTATATGGAACGATTCATCGCCGCAGGACACCGTAAGCGCCTGAACCTGTCCGTCACCGCGGCGCTCGTCTACTTTGATATCAGTAATCGCCGCTGCCCTCTGCTGATCTTTACCGGATTCTGCTGTTTTCCCGCCATATTCCGTCCTGAGGTTTTCCAGTATATTATCCAGCGGCAGCTCCACCGACCAGCGCAGCCAGGGCGAGCCGTACTGTGCATCCGCCTCCGGTTCCTTTGAAAGAAATTTCTCAAAGGCTGCATCACTGTCCAGATCCTCCCGGTGCTCCGAGAGACAGGAGGTCGAATAATACTGCACCTCCTCCAGAGGCAGTATCTCGCCTCTTGTCTCATCCACCGCCCGTTTTGATACGTCCGAGCAGCGGTAATTATTATATACCTGAAAGGATACACTGTCATCCAGATCCTCACATGTTCCCCCGTTTTTTCTGCTGTTTATACAATTCGCGGCATACGTGCGGGCACAGACAGCCTGAGCTTTCTGCGCTTCCTCCGGATAATCGGAAGGCATTTCGCTGGATATCACACTGTACAGATATTCCTCCAGGGGAAGCTCATTTATCACTGTGATTCCCTCATCCGATCCCATCAGGTACAGCTTTCCCGCATATTCCGGTACGCCGTCGCCGCGCTGCAGACTCGCAATACAAAGAAACGCGCCGTCTGCTCCCTCCACACACAAGATTTGGTTTTCCTGCAGTTCCCCCGCCTCTATCTCCAGTACTTCTTCCTGTGAATACGTTCCGCCCCATGTATCCTCCGCTTTTTTCTCTCCGTTATGCTCTGTGCCACTCTCCGT
>CAYLPF010000191.1:0-3509 GCA_964385485.1 uncultured Lachnospiraceae bacterium
AAAAGCGGATCGCGAATAAGTTCAATGAGGAGCAAAAGGAACTGACAAAGGATATGCAGAAAGAAATATGACGTTCCTGTATGGCGGATCCGGCATAGAAGCAGTTTCCCTTTATGTCCCCGGAGGAGTTTTTAAGGGAGGGTATGAGAATGGACCAAAAAAAGAAAAGCCTTGCGGGTATCCTTCTGATCGGCCTGCTGGTACTCGCGGCGGGATGCGCGTCCGCGGAACAGCAGAGCGAAGTCTCTGCCGGATATACGGAAACTGCTGCAGATGATGCTGCCGGGATCGCGCCGGACGATCTTCAGACATCGGATGCTGCCGGGATCACACCGGACAGCTATCAGACAGCGCTTGAGCAGGTGGCATCCCGGATCCGGCAGGCTGGTACGGCCGGAGAACGGGAGGCTGCGGCGGAGATCGCGCAGACTCTGGGCGGATATGGTTATGAAGTGTCGGAACAGACGTTTACCTTTACGGAGGAGTTGTCAGGTATACAGGATTCCGATCAGGCGGTCAATGTGATCGCGGTGAAAGCTGCGGATAAAAACCCGAATGGGGATATCCTGATCGTGTCTGCCCATCATGACAGTAAGGAATGTACCGTAGGGGCGGACGACAATGGCTCCGGGACGGCTCTTTTGCTGGAGCTGGCCGGAGCGCTGAAGGATGTCCCGACCGATACGGAGATCCGCTTTATTTCCTTTTCCGCGGAGGAAGAGGGCCTGAAGGGTTCCCGGTATTATGTCTCGCAGCTAAGCCAGGAGGAGCAGGAGCATATTGTGGGAGATATCCAGATCGATATGGTCGGCCATTACCTGACTGAACGGGTACGGGTAAGCACGGTGACCGGCGGCGGGAATCTCCTGCAGGAGCTTCTGCTTCAGGCCGGCAATGACGCGGCGGGAGCAGTGGAAGAGACTTCCGGGGCAGAAGGGGAGACATCCGTGGCGGAGGAAGAAACAGCCGGGGCAGTCTGGATCGCCGGTACGGAAACGGCCAGCGACCACGCTCCGTTTGCCTTTGCCGGGATCCCGTCCGTACTGGTGACGCAGGACGGCCTGGGGAGCGAGAACCATAAATTCAGCGACCGCCCCGAGATCATTGACGCGTCCAAAGCGGCGGAGACAGGAAATGTGATCTTATCAGTCCTGCAGGATATCATGTCGGAGGAAACACAGAGCCTGTGCGTAAGTTCCCGGGAAAGTGACGCCGGGAACAGTATCCATGATGTGACGGACAGTACGCCTATCCTGTTTGGAGCGGAAAAAGGCGATGTGGAAGTAAAGTTCGGCGCTTCCGGCGTATTTGAAAAAGAAGAATATGACGGCGAGTTGGACTGGTATTATGAACATTATATTGTTCCGTCCCGGTGGTTCGGATGGGCGGAGGAAATCTCCACGGATTTTGTTTACCGGAAAATGGATAACGGTTCCCTGTATCTGGAGAATGTATATCTGCGCACCGGTGAAGCGGGACTTGGGGCGGAGGAAGTGGAGCAGCGGCTGAATGCGTATTTTGGGCCGGAAGAGGATGCTGCGGATGAAGAGACGGGTGAGACCGGGGATGACGCGGCATTTCTCTGGGGTTCCGATGATGTGGCGGAGAACCTGGTCCTGAGACAGTATCAGATCACAGAGCAGGATGGCGAAACGGTGATCCAGGTAATTCCTTTATTCCACAGTGGCCTGGGGGCGGATATTCAGGCAGTGGGGTTTGACGCGGATCCGGAGGAGTATGAGGCGGTGGGCGACGCGGCGGACAGAGCCGTTTTTGAGACACTGCACAAAATCATACCGGCGGATGACCCTTACATCAGCCGCCTGATCTCCTGGACAGACGGTTACAGCTATATCCTGGGAACCTGCAGTGCGCAGGATGAAATGACGGCGGACAGCTTTGATATCCGGATCGATAAATATGATTTCTTTGATGAAGACGGAAATTGTCCGGATGTTTATAAAATGCTGGCCACAATGGTACACGAATACGGACATGCCCTGACGCTGAATGCGGATCAGATAGAGGTATCCGCTCTGGAGGAGGGTTTTTCTTATAACGATATAAGCATTTATAAAGAGGATTCTTATATGAAGGCTTATTATGACCGGTTTTATGAGGGGGAAAAGCGCCGGGAATATGCGTTTTACCCGGAGGATTATGTAGACGAGTATGCCGGTGAGTCCGGGATTTATGAGGATATCGCGGAAACCTTCATGGTGTTTGTCACCAGCAGTGAGCCGGATGAGGCGTCTGTGGCGGCTGAGAAGATCCGGTTTTTCTATGAGTATCCGGAACTGGCAGAGATCAGAGAGTATATCCGGGATAATTTCGGTTATCCGGAAGAATGAGAGAGTTAAAGGAGGGAGTATCAGTGGAGTTGATGCATGAAGAGGGGGAACGGCATACGGGACGGGTCGGCCAGGTAAAGATATATCTTGGCAAACAGTTCCGGATGTTTGTCCACGAGAAGGGCTGGAAGGTGCTGATCATGGCGGCGGTTATCGCCTATATGGTGGCCTACGTGGTTGGAAGCAATATGTTTGTAAATATGGAAGGGACAAAGATCGGTTCGCTTGCGTTCGTCTGCTGCTGTATCTGGAACGGATTTTTTAATTCCATCCAGGTGGTCTGCAGGGAGAGGGAGATCATCAAGCGGGAACACCGTACCGGCCTGCATATTTCTTCCTATATTGCGGCCCATATGATCTATCAGGCGTTTCTGTGTATCCTTCAGGTCGTGATCTCGCTGGCTGTGTATGCGTTTGCGGGAATCAGCTTCCCCAGCCAGGGAATGATCCTCCCGCATTTTATGCCGGAGCTGGCCATTTCCCTGTTCCTGATCACCTATGCGTCGGATATGATGGCGCTGATGGTATCCTGCATTGTGCGGACGGCTACTTCCGCCATGACGGTCATGCCGTTTTTGCTGATCGTCCAGCTTGTGTTTGCGGGGGTGGCGTTCCCACTTCACGGACTGCCGGAAAAAATCTCAAGCGCCACGATCAGCAAATGGGGGATTTATCTGGTTTGTACAGAGGCAAATTATAACGCCCTTCCGTCTATCGCGCTGACAAAAAGCCTGAAGCAGTTTGAGGCGATACCGGTGGTAAAAGAGGTATATGAAGCGCTGTCGCCGGAAAACCGGCTGAATCTGGAATATTATACGGCGCAGTATATGACCGTGGATAATTATGCTTATGAAGTGGGGAATATCATGAAGGAATGGGGAATTCTGCTGGCGTTCGCCCTGGCTTATGCAGGGATCGGGGTGCTTTTCCTTGAATTTGTGGATCACGATAAAAGATAATGCGAAGGAAAAAGCGGTCAGAAAGGACAGGCAGGAGAAAGGTGTCCCCGGGATAGGGAAAGCGTATCGCTTCCCCTATCCCGGGGAAATAAGGCTGCAGGGGCCGAAAACGCCATGAGCCGGAAAGTTCCCGGCTGTCAGGAGTTCAGCGCCTCATATTTTTGAATAAATTCGTCCGCCCGGTTCTCGCCGCCCTCGT
>CAYLPF010000192.1:0-1985 GCA_964385485.1 uncultured Lachnospiraceae bacterium
CATGATGGAGCTGTATCCGGAAATCTACAGCTGTATCGGCTGCAATGCATGTACAAAGGCGTGTCCCCAGAACCTGAATGTCATGCAGTATATTGCTTACGCCCAGAGAGGCGAGCTGGAGAAATGTGCGGAGGAATCCTTTGACTGCATCAGCTGCGGCTGCTGCAGCGTGAGATGCCCGGCGGAGATCTCGCATCCGATGGTGGGACTTCTGGCAAGACGCCTTACCGGAAAGTATATCGCGCCGGAATCAGAGCATCTGAATCACCGTGTAGAGGAGATCCACGCAGGCGTTTACGATGATCTGATCGGGCAGATCATGCAGAAGCCGGTCACGGAGATGCAGGAACTTTACAACAACAGAGAGATTGAGAAATAGGAGGGGATATTCATGTTTACACCAGAAATGCTCGAGTCTGTAAAAAAAGTAGAAGCCACGAGAGCAGAACGTATGAAGACAGAACCACGGCGCATGACGGCGGACGAAAAGGATGCCCTTCTGAAAGCGTATCATCCTGATTACCGGGAGGACGGATTCACGGAGATCAGGATCGGGCCGAATAAGGGGCAGAAGGCGCCGGGCGAGCTGGGGCATCTCCTTCACTCCAACAGCCGTCTTCTGGGCGTAGATATCGACCTGAATAAGGTGGATTACGATGTGGATGTGCTGGTCATCGGAGGCGGCGGAGCGGGAGCATCCGCGGCCATCGAGGCTCATGAGGCCGGAGCAAACGTCATGATCGTGACGAAGCTTCGCATCGGCGACGCCAATACCATGATGGCCGAGGGCGGCATCCAGGCTGCCGACAAGGAAAATGATTCCCCGGTACAGCATTACCTTGACGCTTTCGGCGGCGGACATTTTGCCGCAAGGCCGGAGCTTCTCAGGAGGCTCGTTATGGAGGCCCCCGATGCGATCCAGTGGCTGAATAAGCTGGGAGTCATGTTTGACAAGGATGCGGACGGCAGGATGGTGACGACCCATGGCGGAGGAACCTCCAGAAAGAGAATGCATGCCTGTAAGGATTATTCCGGCGCTGAGATCATGCGTACGCTGCGGGACGAGGTGCTGAACCGTCAGATCCCGGTGGTGGAATTCACCTCCGCTGTTGAGCTGATCAAGGATGACAGAGGGCAGGCGGCCGGAGCCGTCCTGCTGAACATGGAGACAGACGACTATCTTGTGGCAAGGGCAAAGACCGTTATCATCGCAACGGGCGGCGCGGGACGTCTGCATTACCAGAATTTCCCGACCTCCAACCACTACGGGGCGACGGCGGACGGACTGATCCTCGGATACCGCGCAGGCGCACCGCTGCTGTATCAGGATACGATCCAGTATCATCCGACAGGCGTGGCGTACCCGTCACAGATCTTCGGTGCGCTCGTTACGGAGAAGGTGCGTTCTCTGGGCGCTATGCTGGTCAATGCGGAGGGCGAGGCGTTTATGCATCCGCTGGAGACCCGTGACGTATCGGCGGCTTCCATTATCCGCGAGTGCTCCGACCGGGGCAAAGGCGTGAAGACACCGCTTGGAAGCGGCGTATGGCTGGATACTCCGATGATCGAGCTCATCGGCGGCGGGGGAACGATTGAAAAGCGTATTCCGGCGATGCTGCGTATGTATATGAACTATGATATCGATATGAGAAAACTGCCGATCCTCGTATATCCGACGCTTCATTATCAGAACGGCGGACTGGAGATCGGCGGAGACGGCTTCACGAAGGTGATCGACAACCTTCTGGTGGCAGGAGAGGCTGTAGGAGGGATCCACGGAAGAAACCGTCTGATGGGCAACTCCCTGCTGGACATCATCGTATTTGGCCGCAACGCAGGCAAGGCTGCGGCCGCAAAAGCAAAGAGCGTGGAGCTTGGCACGCCGTCCCTGAAGCATATCGAGGATTACGCGAAGGAGCTGGAGAAGGCGGGCGTGAAGTCAGACGATGTTTCGCCGCTGCTGCTTCCGAAGTATGCGAGACATG
>CAYLPF010000192.1:2085-3493 GCA_964385485.1 uncultured Lachnospiraceae bacterium
AGGAGTGACTGCTGTGCGTGAAATAAATGTGAGCCAGCTTACAGACGTGATCGAGAAGCTCTGTATCGAGGCCAATGAACATCTCCCGGAGGATGTGAAGTGCGCGATCAAAAACTGCCGTGCCTGCGAGGACGGCGAGATCGCCAGGGGCGTGCTGGACAATATTATTGAGAATTTTGAGATTGCTGACAATGAGTGCGTACCGATCTGCCAGGATACCGGTATGGCATGCGTATTCCTGGAGATCGGGCAGGACGTTCATCTTGCAGGAGGAAATCTCGCAGACGCTGTGGACGAGGGCGTCCGCCGCGGATATGATAAGGGATATCTGAGGAAGTCCGTGGTAAAGGATCCGGTTCGCCGGGGGAATACGGGGGACAATACACCTGCCATGCTCTACACAGAGATTGTTCCGGGTGAAAACATCAAGGTAACAGTCGGACCGAAGGGCTTCGGGAGCGAAAATATGAGCGCGATCCGTATGTTCAAGCCGTCCGCGGGACTGCAGGGCATCAAGGATTTTATCCTTGAGGTAGTGGAGACTGCCGGCCCGAATCCGTGCCCGCCGATGGTGGTGGGCGTAGGCATCGGGGGGACCTTCGATAAAGCGGCCCTTCTGGCAAAGAAGGCGCTGATGCGGCCCATCGATTCCTCCAATCCGGATAAATTTTATGCGGATCTGGAGAAGGAAATGCTGGAGAAGATCAACCGGCTCGGTATCGGGCCTCAGGGCTTTGGCGGCAAGACTACGGCCATCGGCCTGAATATTGAGACTCTGCCGACACACATCGCGGGTATGCCGTGTGCAGTCAACATCAGCTGCCACGTGACACGCCATAAATCGGAGGTGATCTAGGATGGAAAAACACATTACACTGCCGCTCACAGAGGAACTGGCAAAAACACTTCATGCAGGCGATTCCGTATACCTGACCGGTACGATCTATACCTCCCGTGACGCAGGCCACAAGAGAATGTGCGAGGCGCTGGCAAGAGGAGAGAAGCTCCCCTTTGACCCGACGGATGCCACGATCTATTACGTAGGCCCGACACCGGCGAAGCCGGGAGCAGTCATCGGTTCCGCAGGCCCGACCACCAGCGGCCGTATGGATGCATATGCTCCCACGATGATGTCTGTAGGCGCAAGAGGCATGATCGGCAAGGGCGCCCGGCTGCCGGAGGTCGTGGAAGCAATGAAAAAGTACAGCGGCGTTTATTTCGGAGCCATCGGAGGCGCCGGAGCGCTTCTGGCGAAGTGTATCAAGAGCGCGGAGCTGATCGCGTATGAGGATCTGGGCGCAGAGGCTCTCCGGAAGCTGTATGTGGAGGATATGCCGCTGGTCGTGATCATCGATTGTGAAGGAAACAATCTGTATGAGATCGGGCGGAGGGATTATCTGGAGAAGCG
>CAYLPF010000193.1:0-3452 GCA_964385485.1 uncultured Lachnospiraceae bacterium
ACGAGGGCGGCGAGAACCGGGCGGACGAATTTATTCAAAAATATGAGGCGCTGAATTCCTGACAGCCGGGAGCCTTCCGGCTCATGGCGTTTTCCGGCTCCTACAGCCTTATTGCCCCGGGATATGGGAAGCATACCGCTTCCCATATCCCGGGGATACCTTTGTCTTTTGCCTTTTCTTTTTATCTGTCCTTTCTGCCCGCTTTTCCTGCGCCCTATCTTTTATCGTGATCCACAAATTCAAGGAAAAGCATCCCAATCCCTGCATAGGCCAGGGCGAACGCCAGCAGGATCCCCCATTCTTTCAAAATGTTTCCTGTCTCGTATTTGTAGTTGTCCACGGTCATATACTGCGCCGTATAATACTCCAGGTTCAGCCTGTTTTCCGGCGACAGCGCTTCATAAACCTCTTTTACCGCCGGTATCGCCTCAAACTGCTTCAGGCTTTTTGTCAGCGCGATAGACGGAAGGGCGTTATAATTTGCCTCTGTACAAACCAGATAAATCCCCCATTTGCTGATCGTGGCGCTTGAGATTTTTTCCGGCAGTCCGTGAAGTGGGAACGCCACCCCCGCAAACACAAGCTGGACGATCAGCAAAAACGGCATGACCGTCATGGCGGAAGTAGCCGTCCGCACAATGCAGGATACCATCAGCGCCATCATATCCGACGCATAGGTGATCAGGAACAGGGAAATGGCCAGCTCCGGCATAAAATGCGGGAGGATCATTCCCTGGCTGGGGAAGCTGATTCCCGCAAACGCATACACAGCCAGCGAGATCACGACCTGAAGGATACACAGAAACGCCTGATAGATCATATGGGCCGCAATATAGGAAGAAATATGCAGGCCGGTACGGTGTTCCCGCTTGATGATCTCCCTCTCCCTGCAGACCACCTGGATGGAATTAAAAAATCCGTTCCAGATACAGCAGCAGACGAACGCAAGCGAACCGATCTTTGTCCCTTCCATATTTACAAACATATTGCTTCCAACCACGTAGGCCACCATATAGGCGATAACCGCCGCCATGATCAGCACCTTCCAGCCCTTCTCGTGGACAAACATCCGGAACTGTTTGCCAAGATATATCTTTACCTGGCCGACCCGTCCCGTATGCCGTTCCCCCTCTTCATGCATCAACTCCACTGATACTCCCTCCTTTAACTCTCTCATTCTTCCGGATAACCGAAATTATCCCGGATATACTCTCTGATCTCTGCCAGTTCCGGATACTCATAGAAAAACCGGATCTTCTCAGCCGCCACAGACGCCTCATCCGGCTCACTGCTGGTGACAAACACCATGAAGGTTTCCGCGATATCCTCATAAATCCCGGACTCACCGGCATACTCGTCTACATAATCCTCCGGGTAAAACGCATATTCCCGGCGCTTTTCCCCCTCATAAAACCGGTCATAATAAGCCTTCATATAAGAATCCTCTTTATAAATGCTTATATCGTTATAAGAAAAACCCTCCTCCAGAGCGGATACCTCTATCTGATCCGCATTCAGCGTCAGGGCATGTCCGTATTCGTGTACCATTGTGGCCAGCATTTTATAAACATCCGGACAATTTCCGTCTTCATCAAAGAAATCATATTTATCGATCCGGATATCAAAGCTGTCCGCCGTCATTTCATCCTGCGCACTGCAGGTTCCCAGGATATAGCTGTAACCGTCTGTCCAGGAGATCAGGCGGCTGATGTAAGGGTCATCCGCCGGTATGATTTTGTGCAGTGTCTCAAAAACGGCTCTGTCCGCCGCGTCGCCCACCGCCTCATACTCCTCCGGATCCGCGTCAAACCCCACTGCCTGAATATCCGCCCCCAGGCCACTGTGGAATAAAGGAATTACCTGGATCACCGTTTCGCCATCCTGCTCTGTGATCTGATACTGTCTCAGGACCAGGTTCTCCGCCACATCATCGGAACCCCAGAGAAATGCCGCGTCATCCCCGGTTTCACCCGTTTCTTCATCCGCAGCATCCTCTTCCAGCCCAAAATACGCATTCAGCCGCTGCTCCACTTCTTCCGCTCCAAGTCCCGCTTTGCCGGTGCGCAGATATACATTCTCCAGGTACAGGGAACCGTCATCCATTTTCCGGTAAACAAAATCCGTGGAGATTTCCTCCTCCCATCCGAACCACCGGGACGGAACAATATAATGTTCATAATACCAGTCCAATTCCCCGTCATATTCTTCTTTTTCAAATACGCCGGAAGCGCCGAACTTTACTTCCACATCGCCTTTTTCCGCTCCAAACAGGATAGGCGTACTGTCCGTCACATCATGGATACTGTTCCCGGCGTCACTTTCCCGGGAACTTACGCACAGGCTCTGTGTTTCCTCCGACATGATATCCTGCAGGACTGATAAGATCACATTTCCTGTCTCCGCCGCTTTGGACGCGTCAATGATCTCGGGGCGGTCGCTGAATTTATGGTTCTCGCTCCCCAGGCCGTCCTGCGTCACCAGTACGGACGGGATCCCGGCAAAGGCAAACGGAGCGTGGTCGCTGGCCGTTTCCGTACCGGCGATCCAGACTGCCCCGGCTGTTTCTTCCTCCGCCACGGATGTCTCCCCTTCTGCCCCGGAAGTCTCTTCCACTGCTCCCGCCGCGTCATTGCCGGCCTGAAGCAGAAGCTCCTGCAGGAGATTCCCGCCGCCGGTCACCGTGCTTACCCGTACCCGTTCAGTCAGGTAATGGCCGACCATATCGATCTGGATATCTCCCACAATATGCTCCTGCTCCTCCTGGCTTAGCTGCGAGACATAATACCGGGAACCCTTCAGGCCCTCTTCCTCCGCGGAAAAGGAAATAAAGCGGATCTCCGTATCGGTCGGGACATCCTTCAGCGCTCCGGCCAGCTCCAGCAAAAGAGCCGTCCCGGAGCCATTGTCGTCCGCCCCTACGGTACATTCCTTACTGTCATGATGGGCAGACACGATCAGGATATCCCCATTCGGATTTTTATCCGCGGCTTTCACCGCGATCACATTGACCGCCTGATCGGAATCCTGTGTGCCTGACAACTCCTCCGTAAACGTAAACGTCTGTTCAGACACTTCATAACCATATCCGCCCAGAATCTGCGCGATCTCCGCCGCAGCCTCCCGTTCCCCGGCTGTCCCAGCCTGCCGGATCCGGGACGCCACCTGCTCAAGCGCTGTCTGATAGCTGTCCGGTGTGATCCCGACAGGAACTTCGCTCTGCTGTTCCGCGGACGCGCATCCCGCCGCCAGCACCAGCAGGCCGATCAGAAGGATACCCGCAAGGCTTTTCTTTTTTTGATCCATTATCATACCCTCCCTAAAAAACTCCTTCGGAGACTTAAAGGGAAACTGCTTCTATGCCAGGCCCGCCATACAGGAACGTCATATCTCCTTTTGTATATCCTTTGTCAGTTCCTTTTGCTCCTCATTGAACTTATTCGCGATCCGCTTTT
>CAYLPF010000194.1:0-3423 GCA_964385485.1 uncultured Lachnospiraceae bacterium
TTTAACATAAACCTTCCCCTGTCAATCAAAATTCAGCAAGGACTACTGAAATGTTGTCTTTTCCCCCGTTCTTATTTGCCTCTGTGATCAGGCGCTGCGCAGCTTCCTTCAGCGAACCGCTCCGCTTTACGATACGCAGAATATCCTCATCCTCCACCATATTCGTAAGTCCGTCTGAACAGAGCAGAATCTTGTCTCCCTTTTCCAGTTTAACATCAAAAAAGTCAATTTTTACAGGCACCCGTACCCCAATAGCACGGGTGATGATATTCCGGTCCGGATGGCTTTTCGCATCCTTTCTCTGAAGCTCCCCTACCCGGATCATCTCTTCTACCAGTGAATGATCCCTGGTGATCTGCTCGATCTCATCATCGATCAGATAAAGCCTGCTGTCTCCCACATTCGCTACGTACAGATAATCCTCCTGAAGCGTAGCCGCCACAACGGTGGTTCCCATTCCCTCCAGGGTTTTGTCCGTCTTAGCTTTTTCCATCACAAGCTCATTCGCATGATGAATTGCTTCACTGAGCAGCGGGATCGGCCTGTGCTCTTTGGCCCTCTCTATATAATCAACCATGGACTCAACCGTATAGCGCGATGCGAGGTCTCCCGCATTATGTCCTCCCATTCCGTCTGCCACGATCAGCATATTGGACAGATGGCCGACTGGCTGGTCGGAGGCATAGACAAAGTCCTGATTAGCAGAGCGTTTCCTGCCGATATCTGTAATGCTATACGTCTTCATATCCCATTTTCCTTTCTTCCGCATCCATATAACTTTTCCGGAGCTGGCCGCAGGCTCCGCCTATATCACGGCCCATTTCTCTTCTAATAGTAACATTTATCCTGTATTTTTCAAGCTTATTTTTAAACGCCTCTATCACACTCCGGTCCGATTGTACATAGCTCCGCTCTTTGATCGGATTGACCGGAATCAGGTTGACATGGCAGTTGATATCGGAAATCAGCCCGGCAAGACGCCTCGCATCCTGATCGGTATCATTCACGCCGCCCACAAGGCTGTATTCGAAGGTGATCCGCCTGCCTGTCTGCTCAAAATAATAACGGCAGGCATCCAGAACGTCCCTCAATTCATATTTATATGCGATCGGCATCAATTCTTTCCTCTTTTCCTGGCTGGAGGCATGAAGCGACAGCGCCAGGGTGATCTGCAGCTTTTCGTCCGCCAGTGCCCGTATCTTCTCCACGATGCCGCAGGTGGAGACCGTAACATTTCTCTGGCTGATATGAAGTCCGTGTTCATCCGTCAGAAGCTCCAGGAATCTCAGCAGATTTTCATAATTATCCAAAGGCTCTCCCGTCCCCATGACCACCAGGTTTGAGACGCGTTCACCGGATATCCTCTGGATCCTGTATACCTGATCCAGCATTTCGGAGGGAAGCAGGTTTCTTGTAAGTCCCCCAAGTGTCGAAGCACAGAAACGGCACCCCATCCGGCAGCCGGCCTGTGAAGAGATGCAGACAGAATTGCCGTGATGGTAACGCATCAGCACGCTCTCGATCACATTCCCGTCCGCAAGGCAGAACAGATATTTCTCCGTCCCGTCTATTCCTGAAATCCTTCTTCCTGCCATTTTCAGGGATGTATATGTAAAGTTATCCTTCAGCTTCTGCCGAAAGCTCCGGGGCAGATTCGTCATCTCATCGAAATCCGCCGCCAGCTTTTCATGCATCCACTGATAAAGCTGCTTTGCCCGAAACGGTTTTTCTCCCATTTCCTCCACAGCAGATTTTAACTCGGCGAATGTAAAAGATTTGATATCTTTTTGCACCATTTTTTTATTTCCTTCACTCTTCTTCGTCAAAATAGAATTCATCGTCCGCTGTTTCGTCCACCCGGCGAAGCCGCGCTATGAAAAATCCGTCAGACCGGTGCACGCCGGGAAGCAGCTGGATATAGCCTCCTCCTGTCGTCTTACTCTTCAGCGCATCGCAGATATACGGGTCAATACTCTCAAGCCGAAACGGAAAATTTTCCAGGAACCATTTGATATTGTACTGGTTTTCATCGGCTCCGATGGTACATGTGCTGAAGATCAGCACGCCGCCCGGCTTTACGTACTCCTGCACCACAGACAGGATCCGCCGCTGCAGCTTGATGATATCCTGCTGCTGCTTTTCTGACATTTTATACTTAATATCCTGTTTCTTCCCGATCACGCCAAGACCGGAGCAGGGAACATCCGCCAGCACGATATCCGCCTGCTGTATGGAGGCTTCATCCAGCACCGTCGCATCCTTCAGAACAGCCTGTATGTTGATAGCCCCGGTGCGCTCGATATTCTCCTGCATCAGCTTGACCTTGTACTCAGACACATCCCGGGCTTCCACCTGCCCGCTTCCCATCAGCTTGTCCGCAATGTGAAGGCTTTTCCCGCCCGGGGCAGCACACACATCAAAACACGTATCGCCCCAGTTGGGCGCCGCGATCTCTGTGACCAGCATGGAGCTGATATCCTGTACCTGGATCCAGCCCTTCTTGAATGCCGAAATCGCTTTTATATAATTATAGTCCGAAATCTCCAGCGCATAATCCAGATACGGGTGCTGCCGGACAGTGATCCCCTGCTGTTCCAGTTCCTGAATAATCTCTTTTTTCGAAGCCTTCGTCAGATTGCAGCGTACCACTGTGGGCTTTTCCATATGGGAATCCCGGCAGATCTTTTCTGTTGTCTCATAACCGAACTGCGCCACCCATTTGTCAAGCATCCAGATAGGAAAAGAATACTTCACTGACAGATAATGAAGCGGTTCGAGCCTGGGATCAGGATAGCGCACCTGATTCAGCCTCCGCGCAGTACTTCGAAGCACACCGTTCACAAAGCCTTTTAAATTGTAAAATCCCCTGCGCTGCGCCAGCTTGACCGCTTCATTGCAGACCGCAGAGTCCGGAACACTGTCCATGTATTTCATCTGGTAAACGGACATCCGAAGCAGGTTGCGGATCAGCGGCTTCATATTATAGACGGGTACATTGGAAAACTGCTCGATAATGTAATCCATCTGGATCATATGCTCCAGCGTACCCTCCACCGTCCTGGAAATAAACGCCCTGTCTCTTTTTTCAAGATACTGGTATTTCTCAAGCACCTGCCTCAAAACAACATGGCTGTATGCCTCTTCCTCCGTGATCTCCATCAGGATGCCCAGCGCGATCTCTCTTATATTCACCGGTTTAGTCACGGTCTCTTCCCCTTCCTCCTGCCAGAATGATCAGTCTCAGAAGCTGGAGCACAGACGCGGCAAGGCTGGCGACATACGTCAGCGCGGCGGCGCCCAGCACCTTTTTCCCCGCCGCCAGCTCTGAATCGCCAAGGATATGGCCGCCCTCCAGTATCTTAAGCGCTCTGGAGGAAGCGTTAAATTCCACCGGCAGCGTCACAAGCTGGAAAATCACCGCCA
>CAYLPF010000195.1:0-3413 GCA_964385485.1 uncultured Lachnospiraceae bacterium
GTTTTCTTCCTGACTGCATTTTATATTCTGATTTCTATTCTAAGCCGTGCTGCGGAACCTGTGCAAGGATAATGGCTGTGAACATCAGCACGCATCCGGAGATTTCCCGGGAGCTGAGTCTTTGACCCAGTATCAGCCAGCCGGCCAGCACGGAAACTACGGACTCCAGGCTCAGGATCAGGGACGCCACTGTCGGATTCATCCCTTTTTGCCCCACGATCTGCAGCGTATACGCCACGCCGCAGGACATCACACCCGCATACAGGATCGGAACCCATGCCTGCAAAACAGCGCTTAGATCGAAATGCTCCGTAAACAGCATTCCCAGTCCGGACAGCAGGCCGCAAACCAGAAATTGAATACAGGACATCCGCACACCATCCACCCGCGGAGAAAAATGATCAATGACCAGGATATGTACAGAAAAACTCAGTGCACAGAGCAGTATCAGAAAATCCCCGCCGCTGATGGAAAATCCATCCGTAATGCAAAGCAGATATAATCCGCCAACCGCCAGAAAAACACTGATCCAGATCTGAAGGCCCACAGCTTTTTTCATAAATATTCCAAGCAGCGGTACGATAACGATATACAGCGCAGTGATAAACCCTGCCTTTCCCACCGTCGTATACTGGATGCCGAACTGCTGCAGGTTACTGGCTACAAAAAGCACCACGCCACAGCAGACACCGCCCAGAAATAATTCCTTCTGCTTCCAGGTATACTGCAAGGCTGCTCTGTTCGGGGCAGCACCTCTGTCTTTTCCATCCGCAGCCTTTATAGCAGCGCCGTTTGTCCTCCCGGACGCTGTTTCCGCGGAAGATGATACGCCGCGTATGCGATCCAGCAAAAATATACAGGGAATCAATACAAGCCCGCCAATCGTACTGCGGACAAAATTAAAGGTAAACGGTTCCACATAGTCCATTCCCACACTTTGCGCGACAAAAGCTACTCCCCAGATGACTGCCGTAAGAAGCAGCAACAGGGGATTCCTGAATGATGTCCTTTTCATACTGATCTCCTCATATTTACTCGTATGTTTCTAAAAGATCCGCAGCCTGGCCGCAGATCTTTAAATGTAATATATTCCTGCTTTTGTAGATCAAAAATGTGCTTCGCACATCCTCGCGATATAACACTCTGTATGAAAGCACATTTTTGCCGCGCCAGATGCATATTGCGAAGCAATAAAATACCTTATGCATCTGTGCGCATCCTCGCGGAGCGTTTTTGTGTCATAGGATTACACCTTTATATGCCTGCGCTCACCTCTCTGTCAGCACCCGGCCATCTAATGACGCATATTTCAGCACATCACCCTGGTACATGAGTTTCAGTGAGAAAAACGGGGCATTCTCCGCCAGAAGCTTCAGAAAAATCTTATCGCCTTCCCAGAGATTCAGCTCTGTGAGCTTTTTTTTCGGCACCCATTCCAGCACGCCTTCGTTACAGGGCATCATCGTTCCCTCAAATCCATCCGCCGTATACAGGCACATATATTCCGGCGGCCAGTCCTCCGCGATAAATGTCACAAGTCCCCGGAATTTCCAGGAGGTCAGCGTAAGCCCTGTCTCCTCCTTCGCTTCCCGGAGCAGACATTCCTCCGGGCTCTCTCCTTCCTCGAAATGGCCGCCTATGCCGATCCATTTGTCTTTATTTACGTCATTCTTTTTGCTGACACGGTGCAGCATCAGATACTGATCATCTTTTTCAATATAACACAGTGTTGTCAGCGGAGATCTCATATAGTGATCGCCTCCATTTCGTTATCGTCAGCAGCCGGCTTCCCGGCAGCATCCTGTCTGAAAGCGCCGGACAGTCCGGCATCTTTTACTCTGCTGCATCCTTTTGTTCGGCTGCATCCTTCTGCCTTTCTGCGTCCTTCTGCTCCTCCGCCTTCCGGAGCTCACGGCTTCGCTCCAGCAGATACCTTTCTTCATTTCGTTCCGGATATTCCAGCACCTCCACCAGTAGCCTGCCCAGTATGTTGCCCACCTTCGGGCCTGGCTCCATACCGTCCGCGATCAGCTCCTTTCCGCTGATCTTCATATCTCTCAGAGAAAGACAATCGCCATGCATCTGCACATCTTTCCAGATGTGCTCCACCTCCTTCAGGTAGTCCAGCTTCTGCTGGATCACATCAGGATGATGCGCCATGATATCGGCATGCTTGACCTTCAAAAAGGAATCAAACAGATCCGGACCTACACGATATGCGCAGAACCGTACATCCTTGCCTGTCAACTGCGGATACCAGGAATGGTTTCGGATCAGGCTGCAGACCGCCCGAAGCGTATCATTGTCAAATTTCAGGTTTCTCATGATCCGCTCCGCAATTTTCTCACTGTAGGCAGCATGTCCCTTAAAATGATCCCGCCCGTTTTCATCTGTAGCAAAAACCTCCGGTTTTCCCATATCATGGAAAAGCATCGTCAGACGCAGTACCTTATCCGCCGGAATGTTCTGCAGCGCGATCAGCGTATGCTCCCCCGTCGTATATGCATGATGCGGATTGTTCTGGCGCTGTACCATGATCCGGTCAAACTCCGGCATAATAACAGAAGTAATGCCGCATTCATAGGCCAGCCGGAACCAATGAGGATTCGGCGATACAAGGATCTTTACCAGCTCCGCCTGAATACGCTCCGCGCTGATACAGTCCAACGCATCCGCCATCTCCCGGATAGCCTGACGCACCTCATCATCCAGAGTAAAACCAAGCTGAGCCGCAAAACGCACCGCCCGCATCATCCGAAGCGCATCCTCCGAGAAGCGTTCCCGCGCAGCTCCGACACAACGGATCACGTGATTTTTCAGATCCTCAAGACCATCGAACTCATCCACCAGGCCGCTTTCATGTGAATACGCCATCGCATTGATCGTAAAGTCCCGTCTTTTCAGATCCTCCGTCAGATCCGACGTAAATACGACCTTCTTCGGATGGCGGCAATCCTCATATACCCCGTCTATACGGTACGTGGTCACCTCAAATCCTTCCCCGTCCAGAAGCACAGTGACCGTCCCGTGAGCAATGCCTGTATCTATCGTTCTATCAAACAGCTCTTTTACCTGGTTTGGGGAAGCTGAAGTCGTAATATCCCAGTCCTCAGGCTGCCGTCCGAGAATGGAATCCCGGACACATCCGCCTACCACGTAGGCTTCAAACCCGTTTTCATGAAGCGTTCGCAGTATCTGCTCCGCTTTTTCCGGAATCTCAATATATGTCATTTTATTTTTCCCTTCACGTCCTTTTCTTCATGATAGCACAGCCACCTTTTTCTGAAAAGAATAAAAGTGAAAAATCTGTGTCCTTCCGAAAAACTATTTACAATTTACCAACAAAAATGTTATATTTTTATTACTACAAAAGTACCCTTTTCCGCGAAGCGGAAAACTGAGTTCAGGGATGC
>CAYLPF010000196.1:0-3403 GCA_964385485.1 uncultured Lachnospiraceae bacterium
AGTATGCTGAATCCCCAGAGAAAATACGGCGCGGATGTGGTCAGCCGCTGCAGCTACGCTATGGAGAACGGCAGACAGTTCCTGAGCGGCTGTATCCGGGATGCGGTAAACACCCTGATCTGCGAACTTACCGCTCAGTGCTGCCGGTCTGCAAGAGAGGTGATGCGGATCGTGTTTGTGGGAAATACAGGCATGCATCATCTGTTCCTGGAATTGCCGGTAGAGAAGCTTGCGCTTGCCCCTTATGAGCCGTATACAAAGGCAGCATGCCGGGAGCTGGCAGCGGATTATGGGATATGGATCCACCCGGAGGGGGAGATCTGCTGGCTGCCGTGCATCGGTGGATTTGTCGGAGCAGACACAGTGGGCTGCCTGCTCTCCGCCGGGATGGACGGACTGATTCCCATGACGCTGATGGTGGACATTGGCACGAACGGCGAGATGGCGCTGGGCAACCGGGACAGCCTGCTGGCCTGCTCCACCGCGGCGGGGCCCGCTTTTGAGGGGGCCAGGATCACCTGCGGGATGCGAGGCAGCGCGGGCGCGATCGACCGGGTCTTTCCGATATCGCCGGAAAGCCGATCAGATCATCAGACTGAAAACTGTAAACCAGCGAAAAACGGTAAATTCATGTACCATGTCATAGGCGAAGGGGAAGCGAAGGGAATCTGCGGTTCCGGCCTTCTGGATGCCGCTGCCTGCCTTCTGAAGGCCGGTCTTCTGGATGAGACCGGGCGTCTTGAGGAGACGTGTTATTTTTCGGAAAATGTGTTTCTGAATCAGAAGGATATCCGGGAGCTGCAGCTTGCGAAAGCCGCCGTCGCCGCGGGGATTAAGATCCTCTGTATGCGGAGGGGCATTGAAGTGACGGATATCCGGCAGGTGCTGCTCGCGGGAGCCTTCGGTAATTATCTTGACCCGGACAGCGCCTGTGCCATCGGGCTGCTGCCTCCGGAGCTTTCAGGCAGGATCATTCCCATCGGAAACGCAGCCGGAGAGGGCGCGCAGCTTGCGGCGCGAAGTGAAGCGGAATTTGAACATGCTGTCCGCATCGCCGGGGATACAGGATTTATTGAACTTGCGACTGACGCCGGATTTCAGGATGTCTACATTGATGAGCTGGAATTTCCGGTATAAACGGGAGGGATTTTTATGAATATGAAGGATGCGGCAGCCCTTGCCATGGAGTGTGGTTTTTCCTGTGCAGTCTGCCTGGATGCGTCTACCATTACTTTACTCGATGAGGTGCGTGATATGTGTGCCGCGAATGCATGCGGACAGTATGGGAAAAACTGGGCCTGCCCTCCTGCCTGCGGAGATCTGGAGACGCTGCGTCAGCAGGTGGGACGTTTCCGGGAGGGAATCCTGGTCCAGACAGTAGGAGAGGTGGAGGACAGTATGGATTTTGAGGCTATGATGGAGATCGAAGCTGCGCATAAAACGCACTTCAATGCGGCGGCGCAGAGGCTGAAGGAGTTTTTCCCTGATCTGCTGGCGCTTGGCGCGGGCTGCTGTACCATCTGCGGAAAGTGCGCCTGTCCGGAGCAGCCCTGCCGTTTCCCCGAGAAAAGGGTGTCCTCTATGGAGGCATACGGTATCCTTGTCAATGATCTGTGCAAAAAAAACAATCTTGCTTATTATTATGGCGCGGATCGGATTGCATACACCTCATGCTATCTGCTGTCCTGAAGCTGTTCTTCCTGTTTTTCTTCCTCTTCCATCAGCCGGAAAGAGAGCAGCAGATAGAGCCGTTCATCCGGATCAGATAAGTCGCTTTTCAAAATATTATGAATACGGTCCAGACGGTACAGAAGCGTGCTTCGGTGGATGTACAGAGCCTGGGCCGTTTTTGTCGCGCTCTGGTTGTTTTCCAGATAACAGCGCAGCGTCCGGTACAGGCTGGAACCGCTCTTCTCATCCTGGTATTTCAATTGCAGCAGCCGTTCATGGCAGACCATATACGCAGGAAGCTTTTCGGTAAGCTGCTCCATAAAATAAGGCATTGCGATATCGTTGAAATGGTGGATCCAGGATGTCGGATGCCTGCTTATACCGAGCCGCATGGTGATCTTTGCCTGCTGATACTGCCGGTAAAAATTAAAATGCCCCATCATAGTACGGCTGTAGCTGGCAGAGAGAAGGTTATCCCGGATAAAACCGGCAAGTTTCTGGGCGATCGTATCCGCGGACAGAGACGTGAGGTTCAGATTAATGAAGACAACAATGTTGCCGTGATGCTCTATGGCGCAGGATTCCGGGATCGTATTTTCAACGTAGCTGCAGATCGATTTGATCGTGAGATTTTTCCAGTCCGTTGTCCCGGTCTGGATCAGGATGCACTGATAATAGTGGTTGACCATCCAGCCGCAGGCAGTCAGTTCCTGGCTGATCATTACATAATCCGCTTTGGGATTTGTCAGGAGCTCCCGGAAAATATGGCGGGGTGAACGGCTGGTATTTTCAGCAGATATGGAAGAACTGATGATCCGGGCTGCGTTTTGCGCCAGAAATTCTGCGAGAAAGCCGATCGTGTCGTCAAGCGGCATGAAGCCGGGGCTGATCAGCAGGCGGTAAGCGGTTTTGCCGTAGAGACGGATATTGACACAGAGTGATGGATCCGCATATTCATTGCCCGGATAATAAAACCACCCCTTTTTGCCAGCAGCTTTCTCATAATTCATATCATTTTTCAGGGCGTTGACAACCGGCAGCGTCTCCTCGCTGGATCCAAAAATGGAATCCTTCAGATTTTCAAGATACAATCCGACCGAACCTATGATCGTAAAGTCCATGCCGATGATGATCATCGGATTTTTGATGGCGTCCGCGGAAATCTCCAGAAGCCGCTGCACGGAGGACGCGGAATTCATCAACTGAAAAATATTCTGCTGCCATTCATTATATGTCTGGTAAATTTCCTGGATAACCTGGAAGATCCAGGCGGCAGACGCGTCCGATCCGATCACGCAGACATTGGGATATTTGAAGAGAGCGGCGCCTGGACGGACGCCTGCGAACAGGAGCAGCACATGATCCAGGTTATGCTCCCTCCATACGAAATCCTTTTCATCGATCACATAGATTAGATCTTCTTTCAGAGGGAGCCCTTTCTGATACAGGACAGGGTATTTCAGGCAGGGCAGGGCTGAAATCTTCGCAGAAGTCTTTAATGGAAAATGCTGCCGCAGAAGCCGGATGATCAATTTTGCGGAAAGATTCATGGAAAAACCCCCATTCGAAAAAATATCTTTTCTTTATTATAAGAGAACAGACCGGAATTGCAAGCATTTTTGTGAGACCACAGGCATAAAAAATAAATTTGTTTGTGAATAATTCCTAATACAAAATGTAGGAAACAGTTGTTTATTATAGTCTGTTCTGCTGATAGTATTCGGAAAATCCT
>CAYLPF010000197.1:0-3387 GCA_964385485.1 uncultured Lachnospiraceae bacterium
TTGCTGTACGCAGCATGGTCAGGGATAAAAAGGCTGGAAAATCGCTGCAATGCGGCGGAGACTGCAAGCACTGCGGCAGACACTGCAGCTAGCCTTTCCGTTTATCAACATGAAATATCTTACAGGGAACAGTGTCCTTCGGGGCACTGTTTTTGCGCGAACAGAAGCACTATTTGTAATCGGGGCATATGCTGTATTATGGAGGAGAGAATATGAATCGTGTAAGAGCGCAGCTGCATGCGGATGAGGTGCATGCGGCAGGGTTTACAGGAAATGGGATCACGGCGGCGGTTCTGGATTCGGGGAAATGAGTCAGCATATTGTCATGGGAAAACCGGGGAATTTCAGGAAGTGACCGGGCGTAAATATCTGTGATAGGACATGCCGTACTGCGATATACTTATAAGGGGTGATATCATGGATCCGGAAAAGAATGAACTGTGGGAAAAGACAGAAGCGGATATTGCGGGAGATTCTTCTTATATGCAGGTGGGAGATTATATTGTGAAAATCGAATACTCTGCCGGCAAAGAGACTCTTGAGGACCGGTTGAAGCAGTACATTTCATGGCTGGCCCGAAGAGAAAGTCAGATATAGGATATGATATTTCATGGCAGAGGTGAGAAGATGGCTGAGGCCGGCATTTATCATACGGCAGTTTATTTGCGTTTATCCCGGGATGACGGCGATGTGAAGGGAAGCAATAAGCCGGAGAGCAACAGTATCAGCTCCCAGAGAGAGCTGATCTTCGCATTTATGAAAAAGCATAAGGATATGGAGCTGTTTGACACGTATGCGGATGACGGTTATTCCGGAACGGATTTTGAACGGCCTGCGTTTAAAAGGATGATGAAGGATGTCATGGAAGGCAGCGTAAACTGTATTATAGTGAAGGATCTGTCGAGATTGGGACGAGACTATATTGAAGCCGGGAGGTTGATTCAAAAAATCTTCCCGGCTTTTTCTGTGCGCTTTATCGCGGTTACGGACAATTTTGACAGCCTTACGGCGGATTTTAACGCGAAATCCCTTGTATTGCCGATCAAAAACTTTATTAATGATTCATACTGCCGGGATATTTCAGAAAAGGTAAGAAGTTCAAAGCGGATAAGCTGTGAGCAGGGAAAATTTGTCGGGGCATTTGCTGTTTACGGATACAAAAAGGATGCGGCGAACCGGAACAGGCTCGTCCCGGATGAGTATGCGGCGGAGATCGTGAAAAGCGTTTTCGACTGGAAGCTGGAGGGGATGAGCAATCAGGCTATTGCAGACTGCCTGAATGAGCGGGGCATACTGTCACCGATGGAATACAAGAAGATTCACGGAGAGCGGTTTTACACAGGCTTTTGTACCACGCCTTCCGGAAAGTGGTCATCGGTGGCGGTAAGACGGATCCTTACAAATGAGATCTACACCGGGACGCTGGTGCAGAGTAAAACGGAAAAAGTGAATTATAAAGTAAACAAGGTCGTGAAAAAACCGGAGACGGAATGGATCCGGGTATCGGGGACACATGCCGCGATCGTCTCCAAAGCGGATTATGAGACAGTACAGAGCCTTATGAGAACAGCTGTGAGGGCAGTTCACGGAGAAAGAAAGCCGCATCTGTTTTCCGGCCTTTTATTCTGCGGCGATTGTAAATCACCGATGATTCGCAGACGCAACAGATATAATGGAAAAGAGAGGGTGTATTTTATCTGCGCCGCCAGGAACAAAGGGCGGGGCTGTACGAGACACAGTGTCTGTGCGGAGGATCTGGAGCAGGTACTCCCGGAGGTTCTGAAAACGTACATTCCGCCCCTGGCGCAGAAGGCTCTTCCGGAGAAATATATGGAAGGGATAAAGACAGGCACAGAAGAAAAACAAAGGTATGCGAATGAGCTGGAAAGCTTAAGGCAGCAGCAGGAAAAATACGCCAGAGTGCGGTCGGAGGCATATGAGGACTGGAAAAACGGGATAATCGGGGAAGAGGATTACCGGAGCTTTTGCGATATATTTGAGAAAAAATATGAAATGTACCGGGAGGCGGCCATAAGGCATCAGGAAATGGCGGAAAAAGCCGGAAGCAGTATTCCGGGCCAAAATGAGGGAAGGGAATGTTCCAAAGAAAGTACAGAGGATCCGGCGCTGACGAGAGGCGCACTGATATTCTTTATAGAAAGAATTGAAATATATGAGGGAAAGCGGATCTTTGTAAGATTTACCTGGTCGCCGGCATAAATGAAACACCAGAGGGGATATGTTATCATCCGGACTACGCCAGTCGGATAAAGGCATTCCGGGATTTTGTAAATGGAAGGACAGTCTGCTACGATGACGCTTCTCACGGAAGCCATGTATCCGGCATCCTCGCCGGGGACGGCAGGAGCAGCCGCGGCCGGTACCGCGGTATTGCGCCGGGCTGCAGCCTGATCCATCTGAAGGTCCTGGATCGGAATGGACAGGGGGAGCTGGGGAGTATTCTTGCCGCGATGGAATGGGTTTTACAGAACCGTGAAAAATATAATATCCGTATCATGAATCTTTCCGCCGGGACTGCAAAGGCGGAGGAGGATTACGGCGCGAAAAAGCTGGTGGAGGGAGTGGAACGCGCCTGGGACGCAGGGATCGCGGTGGTGGTAGCGGCGGGCAATATGGGGCCGGGAGCCCAGAGTATCACAGTGCCGGGAAACAGCCGGAAGGTGATCACGGTAGGCGCTTCTGACGACCTCAGAGGAGGCCGGTTTGGGAAATCGGAATATTCCGGATGCGGGCCTACGAAGGAGTGTATCTGCAAGCCGGAGCTGGTGGCGCCGGGCACCGGAGTCACATCCTGTTCGCCGTATTTTAAACAGGGCCGATATTACAGTGTCAAAAGCGGAACCTCCATGGCTGCGCCGGAGATTTCGGGAGGAATTGCGCTTCTGCTGGAAAAGGAGCCGTTCCTTTCCAATGTTGAGGTGAAAATGAGACTGAAAGAGTCTGCCGCCAGCCTGGGCTATCCGAAGAACCGGCAGGGCTGGGGGATTCCGGATCTGCGGAAGCTCCTTGGCGTAAAAATGGGAAGCGCCTGATATGGGGTGGATGATAAAATAATATGGGGCGCGAATTGTAAGAAATCTTGCGCGGAAAAGCAATTTATTGTATGATGGAGAAAAGCGCGGCCTGATTGCATGGAATCTGGGACGCGGATGTACCAGGAGGACGACAAAATGGGAAAATATATCATGGCGCTGGATGCAGGGACTACAAGTAATCGCTGTATTCTGTTCGACAGGGAAGGAAATATCTGCAGCGTAGCGCAGAAGGAGTTTACACAGTATTTTCCGAAGCCGGGCTGGGTGGAGCACGATGCGGATGAGATATGGTCTACCCAGCTTGGAGTGGCAGTGGAAGCGATGTCAAAGA
>CAYLPF010000198.1:0-1485 GCA_964385485.1 uncultured Lachnospiraceae bacterium
ATAGTATTGCTCCGGCTCCTGCTGCGATACAAAGCTTTCTTCATAGTATTGCTCCGGCTCCTGCTGCGATACAAAGCTTTCTTCATAGTATTGCTCCAGCTCCTGCTGCGACGCAAGGTTTATCTGCTCTGCCTTATCCGCCATTCTCTGCGACGCAAGGATCGCCGCATAAAACATGGAGATCCCCATCAGCAGCAGGACAAACGCCGCGATGACGGATACGATTGAAGTGCCTTCTTCTGATCCCAGGATCCTTCCCACTAGCTTCTTCTTATCTGCTGCCATTCCCACGTTTCTCCTTCTGCATCGTTTTTGGAACATTGCAGTTCAAACTCACTCTTTAACCGGTAGGCTGCTTTCCCGCAGGTACGCGTTATCTCCACATACAGCTTTGCGCCATCCAGTTCAATAGTCGGAAGGCCTTCCGGCCGTTCCCAGTACATATCTACTGAAACATACGCATCCTCATCCGTCCCATCCGTGCCTTCAAACACTTTTTCCGCTTCCTCCCCCGGCTGCCATGCGCCGGAGCCGATCTGCGTCCTGATATACTGATTCAGTTCGCTGTCTCTGTCTGCCATATCTGCTTCAAAGCCATCTGAAACTGCCACCGCCGCGATTTTATTCCGGGTGCTGCTCATTTCCGCCCCTGCGTTACTGACCAGCGTAGACGAAACCAGCAGGAGCGAAAGGGCGAGCGCCAGAAATACCGCAAGAATACACAGCACCACAACCATCGCGGCGCCGCACTGCTCCCGCATTAACTGCCTGTACCTCTGCCTCATACCTCTTCTCCGTTTCTTAATAATACTGTTCGCCGTAATAACCAAAACCAGCCGCCTTTCGCGCTTTTTCCTCCCGCTGTGAGATATCTGTTCCCTCGGAACCGCCGTATGAAAAGCAGTCCGCCCGGTCACTGTAGCATACCGAATATACGATCCCCTCATGGAAATCCGCTTCAATACATATAGAGGCATGAAAAAGCGCTTCGTCCGGAACCGTCTCCTCCAAAAGGTCACACAGCAGTCCCTCTTCCATGCCCTTACACTTCATAATATAACAAAGCGGCGGATAGTCCGATCCCGTAACCTCTGATGGCACAGCTCCGGCTTCCTTTATCTTAACGACTGTCCCTCCGGTCGGCTCATTTTGCGCCTTCTGTGCTTCTTCCGCCGATGCATTTTCCACTTCCTGCACTTCATCCGGCTCATTTTGCGCTTTCTGTACCTTTTCTTCCAGCTCCTCCAGCATTCCATTCGCCTTCGCGCGGGCTATCGCCGCCTGAGCCGCATTGTACACAGTACAGGCGTACTCGTTGTTCCGCCGCAGAGCCGCATACTCATTGTATGACGCAATGCCTCCCACAGCGCCTGCGGCCAGCATAGCCATCAGCGCCATAGTGACAATAAGCTCTGCCAATGTAAATCCCTTTTCCGTAGATAAAATATTTCCTGATGATCTCATAATATTTCAGTTGTTTCTCCC
>CAYLPF010000198.1:1585-3380 GCA_964385485.1 uncultured Lachnospiraceae bacterium
CCTGGCCGTCCTGCCACATCCGGTAGAGTTCCTTACGGTTCAGCTTCTGCATACGGTTGCGCGGCAGCGCGTCGATCAGTACGAAACGCTGCGGCAGCTTATATTTTTCCACCCGCTCCGACATGAAACGAAGGAGCTGCGCCTGATGAAATTCCCCATGCTCGGGAACCACAAACAGCGCCGGGATCTGGCCCATGCTCTCATCCTTCACTCCGATGCATGCGCATTCCCTGATCTCCTCAAATTCCTGGGCGATATTTTCCACCTCGATCGGCGACACCTTCTCTCCGCCGACATTAATAATATCGTCAGCCCGGCCCATCATATAAACGAATCCCTCGTCATCCATGTATACGATGTCATTCGTGTACAGCCAGCCATTCACCAGCGCCTCCGCGGTTGCTTCCGGCATCCGGAAGTATCCGGCCATCTGCATATCTCCCCGCAGGATCATCCTGCCAGCCGTATCGATGTCCCGCGCGGTTTCCGTAATATCATTGCCTTCCTTGTCCACGATCCTTACTTCCACGCTGTCCAACGGCTTTCCGAGCGCTGTGAGCTTATCCCGGTGAAGGCCGAGATTCAGGAAAATAGCCCCGCCGCTCTCCGTAGAGCCCCAGGTATTGACTACCCGCGTATCCGGCAGCTCCGCGACCAGCTTTTTCTTCATATCATATCCCAGGGAACCGGCTCCCACCTCGATATAGCGCAGCTTTCCCATAATTTCCGAAAAATGGCGGCGCATCTGACGGTACATCAGTTCCATAGAGGTCGGCACGCAGACCATCGCCGTACACTGGAATTCCGTAATATTGTCGTCGATCGCCTTGGCAAATGCAAACCCTTCCTGAAGTACAACAGAGCCGCCCACATAAAGCCCGGCACGCAGAGACCGCATGCCAAGCGAATGGTTCAGCGGCAGCGGGATCAGAATACGTTCGTCCTCCAGTATCCCGATGCCCTTCTTCATATTGTGGATGATCGCGTAAATATTTCCGATCGTCAGCATCGTTCCCTTCGGCTTTCCTGTCGTGCCTGTGGTAAACAGGATCTCCGAAACGGCTGATTTCTCCGGCGCAATATAAGGCAGCTCCGGAATATGGCCGGAAGCAGCTTCCTTTTCTGCGCTCTCATAGCATTCCTGCAAAGATATGCATTTCACATCCTCCGCGCTTACCGGAGCATCCGTCAGCAGGAATTTCGCCCCGGAATAACGATATACGTCCAGAATATTTTCTTCCTTCGCAATTTTGTCCGTCGGGATAGACACTGCGCCAAGATACTGAATCGCCAGCCACGCCACAATATAATCCGGCCTGGACACTCCCTGCAGCATGATAAAATCTCCCTTCCGAGCGCCGTACTCCCCTGCAAGCTTCGCTGCCATGCATTTGACCTGTCCGCAAAGCTGCTCATATGTGATGCGCGTCCGGCCGCATCCAACCGCCATTCTCTCCGGTGTCTGCTCGCCGTGAGCCAATACTGCCTGTACAATTGTCTGATACATCTATTTTCCTCTCCTCTTTGAATATTATCAATCTATCGCCAATCACGAATACAAAACTTCACCATATTATAACGGCAAATTTCTATGTGATATTTTAGCATATATCAGTGTAAAGGACAAATAATATTTCCTGCAGGATAAAATGGAAATCCCACGAAAATTTTTCAGTAAATACCTTATGCATCTGTGCTCATCCATGCGGAGCGCTTTTGTGTCATAGGAGACGAAGTTTCTTAATGACACAAAAAAGGACTATCTATTTCTGACAGTCCCTTTTCCTCTGTTATT
>CAYLPF010000199.1:0-3380 GCA_964385485.1 uncultured Lachnospiraceae bacterium
AAAATATATTTCATGGTTGCAATTTTTCTGACGCATGGTATAATAAAAAGAACAAATGTTCGAGAACATATGTTTGGGCAGGCCCGAATGACGCTGTGATCACAGGTGAATATAAATAGATCCGGGCAGTCACGATAGCCGGGCAAATACATGAGATAATTCGAAAGTGCGGAGGGAGGGCAGCCATGAGGATTGCCAGGGACATGGATCTGTATCAAAAGCTGAATATTCTGACGGATGCGGCCAAGTATGATGTGGCCTGTATCTCCAGCGGCGTAGACCGCAGGGGCAGCGGCCAGGGGATGGGTAACTGTATGGCAGCAGGGATCTGCCACAGCTTTTCAGCGGACGGCAGGTGCATCGCATTGCTGAAGATCCTGTTTACGAATGAGTGCGTATTCGACTGTAAATACTGTATCAACCGCTCGTCGAATGATGTAGAGCGCGCCTCCTTTACGCCGGACGAAGTATGCAGGCTCACCATGGAGTTCTACCGGCGCAATTATATAGAAGGTTTGTTCTTAAGCTCCGGGATCCTGAAGAATCCTGCTTACACGATGGAGTTGTTGTATCAGACACTGTATAAGCTTCGGAATGAATGCCATTTTGAGGGCTATATCCATGTGAAGGCGATTCCCGGAGCGCCCCAGGAGCTGATCGAGAAGACAGGCTTCCTGGCAGACCGTATGAGTATAAATCTGGAGCTTCCGACGGCGGAAGGCCTGCGCAGGCTGGCGCCGCATAAGACCAGGAAGAAGATACTTGCCCCGATGCGGCAGGTGCAGCTTACGAGGCAGGCCAATAAGAATGAGCTGACGGTATTCCGTAACGCACCACAGTTCGTCCCAGCAGGGCAGAGTACGCAGATGATCATAGGGGCAACACCGGAGAATGATTATCAGATCCTGTCGGTAGCGGAGTCTCTGTACCGGAAGTTTGAACTCAAGAGAGTGTTTTATTCGGCGTTCGTGCAGGTAAATCAGGACACGATGCTGCCGTCGCTGCCGGGCGGCCCGCCGCTTTTGCGGGAGCACCGTCTTTACCAGGCGGACTGGCTGCTCCGCTTTTACGGCTTCAGGGCAGAGGAACTGCTAAGTGAGACGCATCCGAATTTCAATGTGTTTCTCGATCCCAAATGCGACTGGGCGCTGTCGCATCTGGAGCAGTTTCCGGTGGAGATCAACAGTGCGGATTACTATACGCTTCTCCGGGTGCCCGGTATCGGGCCGAAGTCCGCACAGCGGATCCTGAAGGCGAGACGGATAGGAGGGCTTGATTTCACGGATCTGAAAAAAGTCGGTGTTGTCCTGAAAAGAGCAGTTTATTTTATTACCTGCGGCGGGCGGCAGATGTACCCTCT
The DNA here is from genome assembly GCA_964385485.1 of uncultured Lachnospiraceae bacterium. Taxonomy (GTDB): domain Bacteria; phylum Bacillota; class Clostridia; order Lachnospirales; family Lachnospiraceae; genus Choladousia. Next base: position 1,361 of record CAYLPF010000199.1, read on the forward strand.
GAAGCTGGAAGAGGATTTTATCCTGCGGAATCTGATGTACAGCCAGAGCGGAACGCCTGCAGAAACGGTGACATACCGGCAGCTTTCACTGTTTGATGATGATCAGGTATTCGGAGATACAGGCGGAGAATCAGGTGCTTCCTCTGACAGGCGGGCATTTTATCAGAATAGAACTGTATCCGCAGGACAATCTGTGTTATGATATAACGCAGATACGTTTGGATATATTTTTTACATTATAGTGTACGCAGCAAAAAGCGGCGCAGGAAAAGTCATAAAAAATTTATGACATTTCCTATATGATAGAAAATGTATGACATGATGTTCGCAGACGAAATGATTCAGTGTACAGGAAAGCAGGGAAACATGGAGCAGGAACAGAGGATCCGGATTTCCGTTCGGAATCTGGTGGAATTTATATTGCGGTCAGGTGATATTGACAATCGGAGAGGTGGATTTGCAGAAAAGGAGGCCATGCAGGCGGGAGGCCGTGTTCACCGCAAGATACAGGGAAGAATGGGCGGCGGTTATCAGGCGGAGGTGCCGCTGTCCATTGATATACCCGGAGAGGATTACATTCTGACTGTGGATGGCAGGGCGGACGGTATCTTCCGCGAAGGATCAGACGAAGTTTATATTGATGAGATCAAGGGAGTTTACCGTGATGTCCTTGCCTTAAAGGAGCCCGTGATGATTCATCTTGCGCAGGCGAAATGCTATGCATATATTTATGGCAGCCAGAACGGTTTGCCGCAGATTCATGTGCAGATGACCTATTGTAATCTTGAAACTGAGGAGATACGGCGGTTCCGGCAGGGTTACACCCTGAAGGAACTGGAGGACTGGTTCTTTGACGTGGTGGGACAGTATCAGAAATGGGCGGAGTATCAGAAAAGATGGCGGGAGATCAGGCAGGCCTCACTGAAGGAGCTGGTATTCCCCTTTCCATGGCGGGAGGGACAGAAGGAGGTGGCATTCTCCGTCTACCGCACTATGCTGCGCCGGAAGAAGCTTTTTATCCAGGCACCCACGGGGACAGGGAAAACGATATCAACGATATTCCCGGCAGTGAAGGCTGTGGGAGAGGGGCTTGCCGACCGGATCTTTTATGCTACGGCAAAGACTATCACAAGGACTGTGGCGGAGGATACGTATGAGATCCTGCGAAGACAGGGGATGCGGTTGAAATCTATCACCCTGACGGCAAAGGAGAAGATATGCTTTCTGGACGAGACACAGTGCAATCCGGAGGCGTGCCCGTATGCAAAGGGACATTTTGATCGGGTAAATGATGCGGTGTTTGATATGATCACAACGGAAGAGGTGTTTGGCCGCTCCATGATCGAACGTTACGCGGAGAAATGGCAGGTGTGTCCTTTCGAATTCGGCCTCGATGTGTCTTTATGGTCGGACGCCGTCATCTGCGATTACAATTATATCTTTGATCCACGGGCAAAGCTGAAACGCTTTTTTGGAGACGGAGTAAAGGGCGATTACCTGTTTCTGATCGATGAGGCGCATAATCTTGTAGAACGGGGACGGGAAATGTTTTCGGCGTCTCTATATAAAGAAGACTTTCTGTCGCTGAAAAAAGAGATCAAGCCGTACAGCCAGAAGATGGCCCGGGCGCTGAACCGCTGCAATACCTGGCTCCTGGAGCGGAAACGGGAATGTGATACTGTTAAGATCTGGACCGATATCGGCACATTTCCGGTGTATCTCATGAATCTCTGCGGCATTATGGAGGATTTTCTGGAGGATTCTCATAATCCTGAGATCAATGAGAAGGTGCTGGAGCTGTATTTTCAGGTGCGTCGGTTTCTGGATACTTGCGACCTTTTGAATGAAAATTATGTGATCTATACGGAGCTTTGTGAGGACGGAAGATTTTTGACGAAGCTATATTGTGTGGATGTTTCGGAAAATCTTCAGAAATGCCTGGAAAAGGGGAAAAGCACGATTTACTTTTCGGCTACATTTTTGCCGATCAATTATTATAAAAGCCTGTTGAGTACAGAAA
>CAYLPF010000200.1:0-3369 GCA_964385485.1 uncultured Lachnospiraceae bacterium
TCGTCAGACGGGTTGATGATCACCATGCCCGGGATCGTACGCATCAGGGCAAGGTCTTCATTGCACTGATGGGTAGCGCCGTCCTCACCGACGGAGATACCGGCATGAGTCGCACCGATCTTCACATTGAGGTGCGGATAGCCGACGGAATTCCTGATCTGCTCAAACGCCCTGCCTGCCGCAAACATAGCGAAGGTACTTGCGAACGGAACCTTGCCTGTAGTAGCAAGACCTGCCGCAATGCCAATCATATTGCTCTCTGCGATACCGCAGTCGATGTGTCTTTCCGGGAATGCTTTCTTGAAAATTCCCGTCTTTGTAGCTCCCGCAAGGTCAGCGTCAAGAACTACAAGATTGTCGTGCTGAGCGCCAAGTTCTGCAAGAGCATTGCCGTAGCTCTCTCTTGTGGCGATTTTCTTTACTTCTGACATAATGCTTCCCCCACTTTCTCTAAGTCTGCCATAGCGATCGCGTACTGCTCGTCGTTCGGAGCTGTGCCATGCCATGACGCCTGATTCTCCATAAAGGATACTCCTTTGCCCTTGACGGTCTTCATGATGATAGCCACCGGCTTGCCTTCCACCTTCTTTGCCTCAGCGAATGCTGCCGCAAGCTGCTCCATGTCATTCCCGTCTGCTACGTTGATCACATAGAAATTGAAAGCTTCAAACTTCTTGTCGATCGGGTACGGAGAACATACGTCTGCAATATTTCCGTCGATCTGAAGTCCGTTGTTGTCCACGATGACTGTCAGGTTGTCCAGCTTCCTGTGGCCTGCGAACATAGCGGCCTCCCAGACCTGGCCTTCCTGGATCTCGCCGTCACCAAGAAGGGTATATACGTGATAAGACTTCCCGTCCAGCTTTCCTGCCACAGCCATGCCGACTGCCGCGGAAATCCCCTGTCCAAGGGAACCGGAAGACATATCTACGCCCGGAAGATGCTGCATACACGGATGTCCCTGGAGATGAGAACCGATGTGACGCAGTGTCACCATATCCTCTACCGGAAAATATCCTCTGTGAGCCAGAGCCGCATAGTAGCCCGGCGCCGTATGGCCTTTGGAGAGAACGAAACGGTCTCTGTCCGGATTCTTCGGATCTTTCGGGTCAATATTCATCTCTTCAAAATAGAGATACGTAAACAGGTCTGCCGCCGAAAGTGATCCGCCCGGATGTCCGGCCTTTGCACTGTGTACACCTGTCACGATACTTTTACGAACTTCGTTCGCCATTTTCTGTAATTCCAGTGTCGTCATAATGGTTAGTACCTTTCCTTTCTTTTAAAATATGCTGTATTTATCATACACTTTTTTCACGTATTCGTCCAGTTTTTTCTAGGCTGTCACATGATTGTTTTATGCAGATTGTATGATTGTTTTGCGCGAATTATGATTTTTTTATGGGAAACAGCAAATTCATCTGATATTTCCGGCAGAAAGCCTGTATCACTCAATACTCTTCAGTGATTCTACCATGTCAATTTTCTTCAGTTTGAAGTACATAACGAAATTGACAATGACAGAAAAGCCCACGGTGAGCAGTATTCCGTAAACAAAGCTGTCCGGATTGATATTTCTTCCAAACATGCAGGAATCCACCTCCACAGTGGCGATCACATACGAGTGCAGCAGTTTTCCGATCAGTACGCCAAGCCCTGTTCCGATCAATGTCAGGATCACATTTTCCCGGTATACATAGGCGCCCACTTCTCCGTCATAAAAACCCAGGACCTTCAGCGTCGCAAGCTCCCGGCGCCGCTCATTGATATTGATGTTATTGAGGTTGTACAGCACCACAAATGCCAGCATTCCCGCAGAGACGATCAGCACGATCATGACAATATCCATCGCCCCGAGCATATTGTCGATCTGTTCCGCCATCGTCCCTGTATATGTAATGTTCAATACAGCGTCCTCTGCCAGCAGCTTCTCTCCGATGTCCTCCACAACGCTCTGATCTTCGCTGCTGAGGAAGAAAATACTGTTGTATTCAACAGCCTTTCCATACACCTTTTCATAAAGAGCAGGGGTCATATACAGATAGTGATACAGATAGTTCTCGCACACCGCTGCCACCGGCACCTGAATATCCTCGCCCTCATCCTGTTCCAGAGAAATCGTATCCCCCGGATGCACATTCAGCTCAGTGGCTACCTTTTCCGTAATAATGGCGCCTTCATCTGTCAGCTCATACAATTCCTTCGTCTCTCTGTCCCGGAAGCACAGAAAATCCTCAAGGTCATCCAGATTTTCCGGAACATACACATATACCGCCCAATCCTTGTCCGATATACCATCCGTCCTTATTTCTTCCTGATGCATATAGAACTGCTTTGCTTCCGATACACGCGCATCCTCCTGGATCATCTGCTTTGGAATATTTTTCTTCTCCTCCGACGCGTCAGCATCCAGAATCACCATAGCATCATACTTCTGAAGCTCTTCGAACTGCAGGATTCCGATATCCATGATAGAGTCCTGCAGGCCGTATCCCACCATCAGAAGCCCCATACATCCGCCGATACCGATAACCGTCATCAGGAAACGTTTTTTGTACCGCATAAGGTTTCGGACCGCGGACTTCCAGGAAAAGCTCAGCCTGCGCCACAGAAACGGCAGGTATTCCAGAAAAACACGTTTGCCTTCCTTCGGGGCAGGCGGACGCATCAACTGTGCCGGAACAGCCAGAAGCTCGCGCCAGCACGCCATAAAGGTTGCCCCCAGCGTACAGAGAAGCGACGCTCCGGCAGCTACTATGATATAAGTCCATTTATACGGGATCAGAATCCTGGGCAGATATTGATACACGATCCCATATGCGTTGATGATCACCCAGGGCAGAAGCTTTTCGCCGACAAGGATCCCCAGAATACTGCCGCCCACGGTAGCCCAGAGTGCATACTTCAGATACTTGGAAGCAATCGCAACCTTACTGTATCCCAGCGCTTTCAATGTACCGATCTGTGTCCGCTGCTCTTCCACCATACGCGTCATCGTGGTCAGGCTGATCAACGCAGCCACAAGGAAAAACAACACCGGGATCACCTTTGCGAGATTGCCGATACGCTCCGCATTCTCACCAAATCCGGTATATTCCGGGAGCGCATCCCGGTCATCCACGTACCATTCCGGGAAATTAATATCCGAAAGCTCCTGCTCCGCGTCCGCGATCTCCTGTTCCGCGTCGAGGAGCTCCTGCTCCGCGTCCTTTATCTTCTGTTCACCGTCCGCGATCTCCTGCTCTGCCTCCAGCTTCCCTTCCTCGTATTCATCCCAGCCGTCTTTTATTTTCTGCTTATTTTCCGCCAGCTCTTTCTTCGCGTCAGCGATCTGCTGCCGCGCATCGGCGAGCTCCGTCCTGGCATCGG
>CAYLPF010000201.1:0-3304 GCA_964385485.1 uncultured Lachnospiraceae bacterium
CCGTTAAACTGCCTATACAGCATATACAATTTCATGCGGTTTGTCAAGAGGGAAAAACCCCGGAAAGCCTTTTCCGGGGTTTTTGAGCATTTTGGGTTTTCGATTAACGCTTACTGAACTGCGGTGCGCGGCGTGCGGCTTTGAGACCATACTTCTTACGCTCTTTCATTCTCGGGTCACGAGTCAGATAACCGGCGGCCTTCAGTGTCGGCCTGTAGTCGTTGTCTACCTGAAGCAGTGCTCTCGCAATACCGTGACGGATCGCACCGGCCTGGCCTGTTGTACCGCCACCATGTACATTTACAAGAACGTCAAACTTATCAGCAGTCTCTGTAGCAACCAGTGGCTGACGAACGATAACTTTCAGAGTCTCGAGACCGAAGTAATCGTCAATATCTCTTTTATTGATAGTAATCTTGCCTGTACCCGGCATCAGATATACTCTTGCGATTGATTTTTTTCTTCTTCCTGTTCCGTAATATCTTTCCTTAGCCAATGTTCCTTACCTCCCTCTTAGAATGTCAGCACTTCAGGCTTCTGTGCCTGCTGCTTGTGATCCGGACCTGCATATACATAAAGCTTCTTGTACATTTCTCTGCCGAGCGGTCCTTTCGGAAGCATACCCTTCACAGCGAGTTCGATCACTCTCTCCGGTTTCTTTGCCAGCATCTCACGCAGCGTAGTCTCCTTCATCCCGCCTACATATTCTGAATGATGATAATAAATCTTCTGGTCAAGCTTCCTGCCTGTCACCTGAATCTTCTCTGCATTTACTACGATTACGTAATCACCTGTATCGATATGAGGTGTAAAGATCGGCTTATTCTTTCCTCTTAATACCTTTGCCACTTCTGAAGCCAGACGGCCAAGTGTCATATCTGTAGCATCAACTACATACCATTTTCTCTCAATCGTTGCTGGGCTAGCCATATAACTTTTCATTGGTTTTCCTCCTTGATAAAATGAACTTGCTCCGGGCTGGCAGAAGCTTATCTCCGTCCTCCCGATAACGGAATCTCCTGTCGGTCTGTCCGTAACCGCCAGCGGCCTTGCCGCACGATTCCTTATGGTAAAATGTCCTGCCGGGGCTTTGGCGGAACATTCATACTCGTTATTTAAGGGCGCAGTTATAGAGTAAAAACTGCTCACACTTGGGATATTATAGTACACTCATCTGGGGTGTGTCAACAGATTTTCGCGAAAAATTTTCAGCCCCGGCGGAGCATTCGTCACAGTTCAGCCGGCCAGGACGAGAAGATTGCAGGGCCGCCTGAAAGACTCGCTTTAGTCACTTTCAGGCGGCCCTGCAATCTTCTCTGTTAGTGGCTGGCTGAACTGTGACCACAAATCCAGCATAATCCCACCGCGCTTTCGCATAAACTGCCGTAAGAGTATTCTGACGGAGCACTCATATGTCCCGCATTTTTTCTCAATTTATAAAAGAGGATTGTACTGTGCACAATTCCGTGCCGGGAGCGGCCGCTGGCAGCCCTGAAAACAAAAGTCCGGCCGATTCATCTCGCCGGAGCGCTTCTGTTCTTCTCATTATAGCGCTCAGCATCCTTTTACTCCTCCTTACAGTCCGGCTTTTCGGAATATCCCCTGCGGAGTTTCTTCTCTCCGAAGACAGAAAATTCCAGAGATTCACGGAAGAGGTCTTCCGCAGCGAAATGGGTGGAAATACCCTGAATCTTCATTATACGGTCGCGGACCCTTCCTCCTTCCATATTGATGAGAAAGAAGCCACTCTGGGAGACGCAAGCTTATCCGCCCGGAAAAAGGCCTGCGCGATAACGGAAAATTATCTGAATACCCTGAAAAAATTCGATTATGACAAGCTTTCTCCAAAGCACCAGCTTTCCTACGATATTTTTCTGGATTATCTGACGACGGAACTGGAGGGAGGCGATTACCTGCTGTACGATGAACCCTTAAGCCCGACTTTGGGGATTCAGGCGCAGCTCCCCGTCCTGCTGGCAGAATACACCTTCCGGACAAAGGGGGATATTGAGGATTACCTCGCACTGCTCTCCCGGATTCCCGATTATTTTTCTTCTATCCTGTCTTTTGAACGCGATAAGGCGAATGCCGGACTGTTCATGAGCCGCGCCTGTGCTTCGGACATTGTCGGACAATGTGAGGAATTCATCGAAAACCCGGAGCAGAATTACCTGATTGAAATTTTTGATGAAAAAATCGATGCTGTCACAAATCTGACCATCGATGAAAAAATATCCTGCAAAAACCGCAATAAGTCAATCCTGGAGGGTTATGTGATCCCTGCATACCAGAAGCTGAGCAACGGTATTGCCGCGCTCGCCGAAGCCGGGAAAAATGACAGGGGGCTTTACTATTACCCGGAAGGTACAGGGTATTATCAGTATCTTGTAAAGAGTAAGGTCGGAGACAAGCGCTCCATTGAAGAGATTGAAGAGGCGGTCAAGACTCAGATGGTGGAGGATTTTAGCGCCATTCAAAAGCTGGCAGCTCAGATCCCGCAGACATCCATGGACGCCGGCAGCACATCCGGATCAGAAACCGGCTCGTCTGCAGCGCCGGACACCGCTTCTGATCCGACATCCCCGGACACCGCCGCATCCCCGGCGGCTCTGCTTACACAGCTCCGGCAGAAGATCACTGCGGATTTTCCGCTTCTGCCAAAGGTCTCCTGCAGCGTAAAATACGTACATAAATCACTGCAGAAATATTTAAGTCCCGCTTTTTATCTGACACCGGCCATTGATGATTACGAGAACAACGTTATTTACATCAACCCGGCCAGCAGCTATGATACGCTGGAGCTGTTCACAACCCTCGCCCACGAGGGGTATCCCGGGCATCTGTACCAGACCGTCTACTTCAGTGCGCAGGAACCTGACCTTCTCCGCAATATCCTGGATGTGGGCGGATATACGGAAGGCTGGGCGACCTATGTCGAGATGTACGCCTACTCTCTCTGGGATGAGGATCCGGCCTACGCTGCGCTCTGCCAGAGGAACCGTTCCTTCACCCTTGGGCTGGCTTCCCTGCTGGACATCGGCATCCATTACCGCGGCTACACGCTGGAAGAAGTCACCGCCTTCCTCCAAAAACTGGGCTTCGGAACAGAAACCGCAAAATCACTTTACAACAGCATCCTGCAGTCTCCGGCCAATTATCTGCAATATTACGTCGGATGTCTGAATTTTTATGATTTGAGGGATGATGTGAAAGCACTACAGAAGGAGCAGTTCTCCCTGAAGGAATTTCACAGACTTATTCTGGAAACGGGGCCAGCGCCCTTTGATATCCTGCGCAAACAGCT
>CAYLPF010000202.1:0-3295 GCA_964385485.1 uncultured Lachnospiraceae bacterium
TTGAAAACAGTCTGCTGGTGCGGCCAGGGCGCTGTCTGCAATACGAGATTCAGTGAGGACGGTACAGTCATTCGGGAAGGCGAACAGGTCATGATGGGCGGAAATGACAAATACACGGCGCTGTGCCGGAAGCATTACAGGGAAGGAAAGCTGGGGCCGAAGGCATAAATTGCCAGTCAGCTAAGCTGGAACCGGAAAAGGCGTGAAGCAGGAAAGAAAATGCAGAAGTGACAGGCAGGCCAACAAGGCAGCCTGGGAGAGAAAACCGGGGGAAAAGTGGCCGTACTGCCGGGGAAAACCATGGCCGCCGCAGAAAAGAATTGACAAAGAACAGGAATTTGCATAGACTTAGAGGAAGGAAAATGCAGCGGCAAATTCGTGGCCGCAGGAGTCCCGCGAAGCGGGAAATGCATTGACATGGCTCAGGCAAAAGGAAAAGCGTGGCTGCGATGAGCTGCTTTAGAAAGAAGAGGAAATGAAATGAGAGTATACAATACCCAGAGCAAACGGAAAGAGGAGTTTGTGCCTCTGGTTCCGGGCAAGGTGAGCATGTATGTGTGCGGGCCGACGGTCTACAATTTTATTCATATCGGAAACGCCCGTCCGATGATCGTGTTTGACACGGTCAGAAGATATATGGAACACAGGGGCTATGAAGTGAACTATGTATCGAACTTTACGGATGTGGATGATAAGATCATTGCGAAGGCTAATGAAGAGGGTGTGACATCGAAAGAGATCTCGGAGCGCTACATTGCAGAATGTAAAAAGGATATGGAAGGCATGAATGTGAAGCCGGCGACGACGCATCCGCTGGCAACGCAGGAGATTGACGGCATGATCGAGATGATTTCCACCTTGATTGAAAAGGGATATGCGTATGACGTGAACGGCACAGTCTATTTCAGGACGAGAAAGTTCAGCGAATACGGCAAACTTTCCCACAAAAATCTGGATGATCTGCGTGCAGGCAGCCGTTCGCTTCTGGTGACAGGCGAGGATCAGAAGGAGGATCCGCTGGATTTCGTGCTTTGGAAACCGAAAAAAGAAGGAGAGCCGTACTGGGAGTCGCCCTGGAGTGACGGCCGTCCGGGCTGGCATATCGAGTGCTCCGTCATGGCAAAAAAATACCTTGGCGAGGAGATCGATATCCACGCCGGCGGCGAGGATCTGATATTTCCGCACCATGAAAATGAGATCGCGCAGAGCGAGTGCTGCAACGGAAAGATCTTTGCGCGTTACTGGCTGCACAATGCCTTTTTGAATATTGACAACCGCAAAATGTCCAAATCCCTTGGCAATTTCTTTACGGTCAGGGAGATATCGGAGAAATATGACCTTCAGGTGCTGCGTTTCTTCATGCTGAGTGCACATTACAGAAGTCCGCTGAATTTCAGCGCGGAGCTGATGGAAGCTTCAAAGAATGCTCTGGAGCGTATCAGGAATGCCGTTTCCAACCTTGGCTATATTCTGGATGCGGCGCCTGCGGGAGAGATGACGGACGCGGAGCGCCTTGAGATGGCAAATGTAAATGCGTTTGAGACGAAATTTGATGAGGCGATGGATGACGATTTCAATACGGCGGATGCGATCGCGGCAGTGTTTGAGCTTGTAAAATATGCCAACAGCAGTGTGACTTCCGGCAACACGAAAGCCTTCGTCCGGGCCGTCCGGGATGAGATCACAGGACTGTGTGATATTCTCGGTATTATCGCGGAGGAGAAGGAAGAGCTTCTGGATGATGAGATTGAAAAGCTGATCGAGGAACGTCAGGCAGCAAGAAAGGCAAAGAATTTTGCCCGGGCAGACGAGATCCGTAACCAGCTTCTGGAAAAGGGGATTACGCTTCTTGATACAAGAGAAGGAGTAAAATGGAAAAGAGCATAGTATCTTTTGAAGAAAGCCTGGATCAGACATTCAGGCTTTCCGAAAAGGACTGGGATATGTATTCGCCGCTGACCCTTGCATATATAGGGGATGCGGCGTATGAGCTTATAATAAGGACAATTTTTGTAAAACAGGGAAACTGCCAGCCGCAGAAGCTTCACCGGAAGGTGACAGCCTGTGTCAGCGCACAGGCTCAGGCGCGCATGATCGAAGCGCTGCAGCCGCTGCTCACACAGGAGGAGGCGGGCGTATACCGCCGGGGCCGCAATTCCAGGCCGTACACGAAGGCGAAGAACGCCAGTATGCAGGAGTATCTGGAGGCTACCGGGTTTGAGGCCGTGATGGGCTATCTGTATCTGAAAAAAGAGTTTGACAGGTTAAATGAACTGGTGGCGCGGGGACTGGATGTGATTTTGCGGCGGCAGGGATAAAACGGCTCCGGAAGGTTCCTGTCAGGTGCATTTCTGTCTGTTTAGGAGATACCTGGCCGATCAAAGCTTATATTAGCCTTATATCAGGAAGGATAAACAACGATGAAAACAGAAAAATATCATGATAACCGGTTAAAGGAGCAGGACGGGGATACAGAGAATGACCGTATTATCGAGGGGCGGAATGCTGTCCTGGAAGCCTTCCGGTCCGGTAAGACGATCGACCGCCTGCTGATCCAGGACGGATGTCAGGACGGCCCGATCCAGACGATCAAAAGAGAGGCCAGAAAGCACGACACGGTGATCGACTTTGTCAGAAAAGAGCGTCTGGAGCAGCTTTCACAGACAGGAATGCACCAGGGCGTGATCGCATATACGGCCGCGTATGAGTATGCCCGGGTAGAAGACATTTTGAATGCGGCAAAGGCGAAGGGGGAGGATCCCTTCCTGATCCTGCTGGATGATATTGAGGATCCCCACAATCTGGGAGCCATCATCCGTACCGCGAACCTGGCAGGAGCCCATGGCGTGATCATACCGAAGCGCCGTGCGGTAGGGCTGACGGCAACGGTGGCCCGCACCTCGGCCGGTGCGCTGAATTATACGCCGGTGGCCCGGGTGACCAATCTTGGCAATACGATAGAAGAGCTGAAAAAGGAAGGCATCTGGTTTGTGTGCGCCGATATGGGCGCGGAGTCGATGTACCGCCGGAATCTGACCGGGCCGATCGGCCTTGTGATCGGCAATGAGGGCAGCGGAGTCAGCCGTCTGGTGAAGGAAAAATGTGATTTTACGGCATCAATTCCCATGAAGGGGAATATAGATTCACTGAATGCTTCTGTAGCAGCGGGCGTACTGGCGTATGAGATCGTGCGCCAGAGAATAAACGCTGGGAAATAAGCAAAAGGGCTGATTTAGAATAAATGCAGGAAAATGATATGAGCCGATTCAGAAAGATAGCGCAGAAAATTGAAAAC
>CAYLPF010000203.1:0-3283 GCA_964385485.1 uncultured Lachnospiraceae bacterium
TTAAAATATTACAGATAAACGAAAGGAGTAACTACAATGGCAAAACCTAAGATTCTTGTGGTGGGCAGTTTTGTGATGGATCAGATCGCCACTACAGAGATTTTCCCACGGGAAGGACAGACAGTACTGGGGGGTACTTTTTCAAAAGCTCCGGGCGGAAAGGGCGCAAACCAGGCCGTACAGATGGCACGCCTCGGTGCGGATGTTACGATGATAGGAAAGCTTGGACACGACAGCAACGGAGAAGAGATGGTGAAGACGTGCAAGGAAGCAGGTATCCATACGGAACATATTCTGTATGATGACAAGCTTCCATCCGGCTGCAGTGTTATCATTCTTGAGGAAGCTCCGGGTAAACAGACAGTGAACCGGATCATCGTGCTTTCCGGCTCCAATATGAGTATCACACCGGAGGACATCGCGTTTCTGAAGGAAAAGATCGCAGAGTACGATCTCGTCGTACTTCAGCTTGAGATCCCGATGGAGATCAATGAACTGGTAGCTGCGTATGCGTACGAAAAGGGCGTTCCGGTCATGCTGAATTCCGCTCCGAGCGCACCGCTTTCTGATGAGCTTTTCTCACACCTGACTTATATTTCGCCGAATGAGCACGAGGCTTATGACATGGTGGGGATCAGGATCTCCCACGAGGGCAAGGGCGTCAACATGGACGAGGCGAAGGCTGCTACGGCTGCACTGAAGGCAAAGGGTGTGAAGAATGTTCTGATCACACTTGGCGAGGCAGGTGCGATTCTCGACACAGAGAAGGATGGCGTTTTCTACAGCCCGTGTGCGGAGAATATTATGGCAGTTGATCCGACGGCAGCAGGCGATTCTTTTGTAGGAGCGCTTTCTGTAGGACTCAGCTGTGGATGGGGCTACGATGAGACCTTGAAATTTGCGAACCATACGGCAGCACTCACCGTTTCCGCTATGGGAGCCATGCCTTCCCTGCCGACTCTTGACAGGGTGGAGAAGTTCCTGCAGGAGAGAACGGGATTTGTTCCGGACACATCAATGCTGAAATAAAAAGCAGATATACTATTTTCAGGGAGGTTCCTATCATGGATGCAAAATGCAAAGAAGCTTATTCATTTTTCCTTGACACAGTGAAAAATGATCTGAGTGATTTTATCGACCATATGGATTACGCGGAGATTGAAGCTGCCGCAGATCTGATCCTTGAGACACAGAAAGCTGGGGGACGTGTTCACGTTTCCGGTATCGGCAAGCCGGGCCATATTTCGGGCTACATAGCTTCCTTAATGTCCTCAACGGGCAATCCTGCTTATTTCCTGCATGGCACGGAGGCGGTGCACGGCTCCTGCGGCCAGCTCGTACCGGGGGATGTGGTGATCTTCATATCCAACAGCGGCGAAACTGCGGAGATGCGTTCTACTGTACTGGCCATAAAGAACAATGGCTGCAAGGTTATCGGTGTCAGCGGCAACCGGGATTCCTGGCTGGCAAAGGAAAGTGCAGTTCATCTTTTCGCCGGAGTGACAAAGGAGGGCGGACCGATGGGACGTGCTCCGAGAATGTCGATCCTGGCGGAAACACTGGTGCTCCAGGCGCTGAGCGTAGCGCTTCAGGCGGACAAGGATGTTACGCCGCAGCAGTACGTGAAATGGCATCCGGGCGGAGCGCTGGGCAAGCTTCGTGACAACGAGAAATAACAATTCTGATGGGTCACAGCTATGAATGGCAATCGGACAAGGATCATTGACATGGCATAGGAGCCGGGTCTCAGCATGACGGTTGTGGATGGTTCCAATCATGTCTGTAACCCTGTGATCAATGATTATAGTGGCGGGATTTTGTGGAAAATCACAAAAATCCCGCCGTTTTTTTGGAGATTTTGGCGTGTCTTTTGACAATTATCTTGTATATCGTTGTAAAAAGGGAGGCAGGGATTTATACTACAAAAATCTTTTGCTTTTGTTTGGAATTTGATATTGACATATCCATAAACCTATGTTATATATTTAGTAATACAAAGTATTTGGAGAACATAAATGAATGAAAAATATGCGCGGCAAATGAAAAAAGGAGTTTTGGACATGCTGATGCTGAAGCTGCTGCTTCCGCAGCCAAAATACGGCTATCAACTGATCAGCGAATTGAAGGAAAAAAGCTGCGGCGTTTTTACCCTGAAGGAGGGCACCTTATATCCTGTTTTGTACCGCCTGGAGGATGAAATGCTGGTGGAGAGCAGGTGGAGAGAGCCGGAGGGCAAGCAGCTTCCGCGAAAATATTATGCTATAACGGAGCAGGGGAGAGAGACCCTGAAGGATATGGATCGCCTGTGGCGCCAGATCTCGGCGGGGATAAGACGGATCATGGAGGAGGAAGCATATGAAGGCTGAAAAATACGTAAAGCAGATAGTAAGAAGGTTAAAATGCTCCGGTAAAAAGAGGCGGGAGATACAGCGTCAGCTCCTGGCAGATATTGAGGCGGAAATGTCGGATGGTGAAACACTTGAGAGCATTCTGAAACGGATGGGGGATGCAAAGGAAGCCGCCGCCGAATTCAATCAGAATATGTCCGGATCCGAGCAAAAAGGCTACATAAGGGAGAGAAGAGGAAAAATCTGCGCTGCGGCAGTGCTTATCATCTGTTTGCTGGCTGCTTTCGTGTACTGGCTTTTGCCGCGGACGAAGGAGATCGCGCAGGGCGATGTCTTTTCCACAGAGACGGTGGAAGAAAAGGCCAAAGACGTGGTATTGCTGTTAGATAAAGAGGATTATGATTCCTTAAAGGCGATGGCGATAGAGGAGATGGAGGAATTTTTGACCCCGGAGAATCTGGATGGGGTCAGAGAGCAGGTCGCGAAGGACTGCGGGGCCTTCCGGCAGTTCGGGAATGTCTATATGACAGAGGTTGAGCAGCAGGGCAAAAAATATGCGGTGGTGGAGCTGACAGCAGCCTACGAAAATACGAATATCACCTATACGATTTCCTTTGATGAGGATATGAAGCTGGCAGGATTGTATATGAAGTAGGGGGGATTGCGATGCGTTTCAAAGGTAAGGTGGCGGTCTGGTTCTGGTTAATCGCGGTCGGTGTCGATGCGGTGATGGTATATGAGCTGATCTTCTCGCGGGATGACTTTGCCGCGCTGGTGATCGGCTTTGTGACATGCAACATCATATTTCTGCCGATTTTGTTTCGCAACTACGTGGAGATAAACGGCAATACGCTGACGGTCTGCTTTGGATTCGGGAAGGATTTTATCCGGATAGAAGAAATCACAGAGGTGTATTCGACGCACAATCCCATCGC
>CAYLPF010000204.1:0-3280 GCA_964385485.1 uncultured Lachnospiraceae bacterium
GCCTGCGTCAGCCGCTCAAATCCCTCGTCTGTATCAGCCACTGTCATAATAGCCGTTACATACCGCTCTGCCGTCATCTCTGCTTCAAGGTGATACTCTCTTCGCAGGAGTCCGGACAGCTCCGGCCCGCTTATCCCGGCGTTTTCCGTAGAAATCAACACCTTAGACCGGTCAAAATCAAAGGACTGCAGACCTTCCTCCGTACCATCCACAAGATGCAGCCGTTTCATTCTCCCAAGCTCTTTTCGCATCTGCTCAAGGCGCTTAGTAAATCTGTCAAACAGCCCGGCTCCCTGCCTTTGCATCAGGTTCACGCAGGTATCTATACTCGCCATCAGCACATAGCTGGGACTGCTGCTCTGGTAGATCCCCAGGTACTTCCGAAGCCGTTCCCTGTTCACCCGGCCTCCCTTCACATGCAGCAAAGCGGTCTGAGTAAGGGACGGCATCGTCTTGTGCAGGCTGTTGACCACAATGTCCGCGCCGCACGCAAGCGCCGTTTCCGGAAAGTACGGATGCATCGCAAAGTGCGCCCCATGGGCCTCGTCCACGATCAGGACTGCCCCGGCTTTATGTGCCGCATCAGCAATTTGCCGGATATCCGATACGACTCCGTCATACGTCGGAGACGTGATCAAAACCGCACTTACAGCTGCGGGAGCCGCCGCATCCTGCTCCGGCATAGTGTTCTGGCCCGCAGGCCGTCCTTCCCCCTGCATAAATTTTTCTCTCCGCATTTCTCCCTGTCCTTGCCGACATTCCAGAGCCTTCTTTACATCCTTCGGCGGGATGCTGCCGTTGATCCCGCGGATCATATCCGCCGGCGGATACAGATACTCCGCCCGCAGCCCATTCAGAAACACAGCATGGTATACCGCCTTATGGCAATTCCTCGCCATCAGGATGCGGCCGCCCCGGGGAACGCAGGCCGATACTGCCGCCAGGAGCCCGCAGGTGCTCCCGTTGACCAGATAGTACGTTTCGTCTGCTCCGTACAGGCTTGCAGCACGCTTCTGTGCTTCCAGCAAAACGCCCTCCGCATGGTGCAGATTGTCAAAGCCTTCAATTTCCGTAATATCAATAGCAAACGGATGCTCAAAAAGGCTGAGCCGCCGCTTATGTCCCGGCATATGCAGCGGGTAATAATCCGACTCGCTGTATTCTTTTAATTGATCCAGTAAATATTCTGCCATAGCTGCCTTCCACTTCATAACCGTCTTTTATCTTTGCTGATCGGACAGGGGAAAGTTCCCGAACCTATCAGCCCGCGCGAGCTGTGTGCTGCTTCTGCAGCAATATCCCTCTTGCGGCTCTGCGCATATTATAGGGGACGGCGGGTTTATTTGCCGCTTCCTATAGATTATATCGAATCATCTTCCAGTGTGCAACATTTTCTATGTTGGTCGAGTTCACAGCCCTTTTCTAAAAGAACAAAAGGGTATATAATCGGTTTTGATAAAACAATACCGAAAGGACGTGACTATTATGAAACTTGGTTTTATCGGATGCGGCAATATGGCAACTGCCATTCTGAGAGGCATTTTAAAAAACCGGCTTCTCCCACCGGACGAGATCATCGCCTCCGCATTGCATCAGGAGACCCTGGACCGCGTCGCTGAAACATATCGTATACATACTACACTGGACAATCAGGAGGCCGCTGCCGCCGACATTATTTTTCTGGCAGTCAAGCCGCAATTCTATGAGCAGGTGATTAAGGAAATCCGGGATACTGTCACCGAAAACCAGCTGATCGTCTCGATCGCTCCCGGAAAATCGATTGCCACGATCACAGAGTGGTTCGGTAAAAATATCAAGCTGATCCGCACCATGCCGAACACCCCGGCCATGGTGGGAGAAGGCGTCACCGCTGTCTGTCCTGCAGAGACGGTTACGAAAGATGAACTTAAGAAGGTTCTGGCGCTTCTGGAATCCTGCGGCACCGCAGAAGTAATGGCGGAGCGCCTTGTTGACGCAGTCGTATCCGTCAGCGGAAGCTCCCCAGCCTACGTTTTCATGTTCATAGAAGCGCTGGCCGACGGTGCAGTCCGGGATGGTATTCCCAGAAGCCAGGCCTGCCGTCTGGCCGCCCAGGCCGTTCTCGGCAGCGCAAAGATGGTTCTTGAGACCGGCAGGCATCCGGCAGATCTGAAGGATATGGTCTGCTCCCCTGCAGGCACCACGATTGAAGCCGTGGCTGCCCTGGAAAAAGCCGGATTCCGAAATGCCGTACTGGAAGGCATGAAGGCATGCTCAGATAAGGTACAGAGTATGCGCTGATCTGGTGCGTTCACTTTGACATATCCTGAATCTGTGCTGCCCCATCCAGATGACATTGCCGGATTCAGGCGGCTTTTATCTGGCAGGTTCACTTCAGATCCTCCAGCCGCCCGAACCGATACCCCATCTCCTCCCACTTCGTCAGAAGCTCATCGAGGATAGCTCCATTCGTGGCTGAGGTGTTGTGCAAAAGCACGATCGCCCCCGGATGGATCCTGGTCAGCAGCTTACTGAAGGCTTCTTCCTTCGTAGGCTGCTGATCTGCGTACCAGTCCACATACGCCAGACTCCAGAAAAATGTCCGATATCCAAGCTGCTGTGCCATTTTCAGGTTGTTTTCGCTGTACTTTCCCTGCGGAGGACGGTAATATTTTGACAGTTCCTGTCCTGTCGTTTCCTTAAAAAGCTCCTCAACGTCACCAATTTCTTTTTGGAAGGAGGCCAAGTCCGATATCTGAGACATGTCGGGATGGTGATACGTGTGGTTTCCCACCGTATGGCCCTCCTCAAGCATCTGCTTCACCAGATCAGGATTGTCCGCCACAAAATTTCCGACTACAAAAAACGTTGCCGGAACGTGATGCTTTTTCAATGCCGCCAGTATTGCAGGCGTATTCCCATTTTCGTATCCGCAGTCAAAAGTCAGATAAATGATCTTCTCCTGCGTATCCTGGGAGTACCACGCATCATACTGCGCCAGCTCTTCCCGCGTCGCATTCGCCACCGGCGGCTTCCCCTCCTCCTGAAAGCTGAGGCCCCAGCTCCCTTCTGAGGAGGCCGGCACCGTCTCCTGCCCGGATGAAACGGACGACGCTGCCTGGTTCGCTGCCGATGTCTCTTGTCCGGATACTGCAGAAACCGTTATCCGATCTGCTGACCGCTCTGTTGTCATCCGCGCGGCGAATCTGCCCGCAAAAAAAGCGGCGGCAAACAGGAGAATCACCGCCGATCCCTTTGCCACAGCACGTTTTCTTTCCAAATAATACCCTTTTATTTTCTG
>CAYLPF010000205.1:0-3273 GCA_964385485.1 uncultured Lachnospiraceae bacterium
TGTTTGTGGGAGGTGCTTTGCGGGGGAGTTTGGTTGTGTGGGGAGAAAAGGGTTATGTGAAGGAGGGGGATTGTATGGGAAAGGAAACCTGGAGAGCGGGGAATATGCTGTATCCGCTTCCGGCGGTGATGGTTAGCTGCCGGAGACCGGGGGAAAGGCCGAATATTATTACGGTGGCCTGGACGGGCACGGTCTGCAGTTCACCGGCTATGGTGTCTGTTTCGGTGAAGCCGGAGCGATATTCTTATGATATTATTAAGGAGACGGGCGAATTTGTTGTCAATCTGACGACGGAAAAGCTGGTGAGGGCTACGGATTTTTGCGGCGTCCGTTCCGGAAGAGATGTGGATAAGTTTGCGCAGATGCATTTGACGGCGGGAAAGGCGGTGCATGTGTCCGCGCCCTTGATTGAGGAAAGCCCGGTGAATATTGAGTGCCGTGTGGCACAGATCCTGGAGCTGGGTTCTCATCACATGTTTGTGGCGGAGGTACTGGGCGTGGATGTGGATGAACGGTACCTGGATGCGCAGGGAAGGTTTCAGCTGAATCAGGCGGGGCTTATGGTTTATTCGCATGGAGAGTATTTTGGACTGGGGAAAAAGCTGGGGAGCTTTGGGTATAGTGTGAGAAAAAAGAAATAGCAGGTGGTCTGTGGCTTGCAGGGTGGAAGGGCCGTGAATTGTAATATTTACCAAAAAATGTATAAATCGTTAATTTTTGTTTACAAATATGAAGAATGTGGTATACTTGATATTAGTTTGGTTTTTTGAAGGGGAACAAAACGGGGAAAAATGAGGTGTATTTTTTTCAATATACCAGATTTTGTATTTTTTGGGATGTGCTTCGCACGATAGAGTATACCTGAGAGATAGGTTGTGATTCTGCCGTTTCGGAGGGGTATGCATTGCACGATGGAGTATAAATAAAACTTACAGAGGTGTTCTATGGAACAGTATATTATCAGAGGCGGCAATCCACTGGTGGGAGAGGTGGATATCAGCGGTGCGAAAAATGCGGCGCTCGGTATTCTTGCAGCCGCTATTATGACTGATGACACAGTACTGATTGAAAATCTTCCGGACGTTCGCGATATTAATGTTCTTCTTGAAGCAATGGAGAGTATTGGCGTTAAGGTGGACCGCATTACCAGACATGCGGTGATGCTGAACAGCGAGCAGGTTGGAGAAGTCAGCGTAGAGTATGAATATATCAAAAAGATCCGGGCATCTTATTATCTGATAGGTGCGCTGCTTGGAAAGTACAAGAGGGCTGAGGTTCCGCTTCCGGGAGGCTGCAATATCGGCAGCCGTCCGATCGACCTGCATCTGAAGGGCTTTAAGGCCCTGGGGGCAAAGGTTTCTATCCGCAACGGCTTTATTATCGCGACGGCGGAGCATCTGCATGGCAGCCATATTTATCTGGATACCGTTTCTGTGGGTGCAACGATCAATATTATGTTGGCTGCAGCGATGGCGGACGGATATACGATTATTGAGAACTGTGCCAGGGAGCCCCATGTCGTTGATGTTGCGAATTTTCTCAACAGTATGGGGGCCAATATCAAGGGCGCAGGTACAGATATGATCCGGATCCGTGGAGTGCAGAAGCTTCACAAGACGGAGTATTCCATTATTCCTGATCAGATCGAGGCAGGTACATTTATGTTTGCGGCGGCAGCTACGAAGGGTGATGTGATGGTAAAAAATGTCATCCCGAAGCATCTGGAGGCTACCACGGCAAAGCTTCTGGATATCGGCTGTGAAGTGGAGGAATTTGACAGTGCGGTACGTGTCGTTGCTTCGAAGCGGCTCAATAGCACAAATGTCAAGACGCTCCCGTATCCCGGGTATCCGACGGACATGCAGCCGCAGATCGGTGTTACGCTGGCACTTGCCAGGGGTACCAGTATTGTGACAGAAAGTATTTTTGAAAACCGATTTAAATATATGGATGAGCTGGCGCGGATGGGCGCAGTTGTCCGGGTGGAAGGCAATACTGCGATCATTACAGGCGTGGACAGGCTTTCCGGAGCCAGGGTCTGTGCGCCGGATCTTCGTGCAGGTGCAGCCCTTGTGATTGCGGCTCTCGCAGCGGAAGGCGTCACGACGATAGATGATATCAGGTACATTCAGCGCGGGTATGAGAAATTTGAGGAGAAGCTTCGGAGCCTGGGCGCTGAGATTGAAAAAGTGAACAGTGAAAAGGAAGCTCGGAAATTTCGCCTGCGGATCGGATGAGGATACAGGATAACAAAGAGGTTGCTGCGGTTTTGTGCGGCAACCTTTTGTTGATAAAGGAGGAGAAGCTATGATTAAACTGTATGACGGCGGCGTGTATCTGGTGAATGGCTCGGAGATCATAGAAGATGGACGGGAAGCGCAGGCCGCGCTGAAATGCAAACTGGGAGATAACGTTCCCTCTAAAGAAGAAGCAATGAAAAATACAATTGCGTATTCTATTTTGAAAAATCATAATACATCAGACGATATGGAGAAGCTCAGGATCAGATTTGATAAGCTGACTTCCCATGATATTACGTTTGTGGGCATCATTCAGACGGCGAGGGCGTCAGGACTGGAGAAATTTCCGGTGCCGTATGTGCTGACGAACTGCCACAATTCCCTCTGCGCGGTGGGCGGTACGATCAATGAAGATGACCATATGTTTGGACTGACCTGCGCGAAGAGGTACGGCGGCGTTTACGTACCGCCTCATCAGGCGGTCATTCATCAGTTTGCGCGGGAAATGCTGGCTTGCGGCGGCAGCATGATCCTTGGCTCTGATTCCCATACGAGGTACGGCGCTCTCGGTACCATGGCAATGGGCGAGGGCGGGCCGGAGCTTGTGAAACAGCTTCTGGGACAAACGTATGATATCAATATGCCTGGCGTTATCGGTATTTATCTGACCGGAAAGCCCGTGGCCGGCGTAGGGCCGCAGGATGTGGCGCTTGCCATCATCGGCGCAGTGTTCGCCAACGGCTACGTTAATAATAAGGTAATGGAATTCGTGGGCCCCGGCGTCGCAAATTTAAGCGCAGATTTCCGTATCGGCGTGGATGTCATGACTACAGAGACAACATGCCTGTCCTCTATCTGGAAGACGGATGATAGGATTAAGGAATTCTATGAGATCCACGGAAGAAGCGGGGATTATAAGGAGCTGAATCCGGGAACGGTGACATATTATGACGGCATGATAGAAGTAGATTTGAGCGAGATCCGCCCGATGATCGCGATGCCGTTCCATCCCAGCAACACGTATACGATCGAA
>CAYLPF010000206.1:0-3264 GCA_964385485.1 uncultured Lachnospiraceae bacterium
TTCCGTCTCACTCTCGGCTTCCGTAACCGCCTCAGTTACCTCTTCCGTCTCACTCCCGGCTTCCGTAACCGCCTCAGTTACCTCTTCCGTCTCGCTCTGGGCTTCTGTCACTGCTTCTGTCTCGGTTTCCGTTACAGCTTCAGTTACAACTCCCGTCGTCTGCTTCTCAGTGGCCTTCTCAGTCTCTTTTGTTGTAGAACCGCATCCGGCCATGGAAATGGTCAGCGCTGCTGCCAGAACAAACGTCATTGCTTTTTTCATTCTGCTTTCCCTCCTAATAAACTCATAGCACTTCCCACAAAATGTCAGATTATCACAAACGGCATTCTGCCGAAGAGCTTTTTATTGGTTAAGATACAATATAACACATTTATTTTAAAAATCCAATATAAATTGTAAAAAGAGGCGGTTTTTAACGGGTAAACGATTCACGCGGGTCAGGCCTGGTTGATATAGTTGATCAGGCCCTCCGCCTTGATGATCTTCTGCATGAATTCCGGGAATGCCTGCCCCCTGAACTGTGTTCCCTTCGTCCGGTCGTAGATCATACCGCTGTCAAAATCGATCTCCACCTCATCACCGGCTTCGATTCCCCGGGATGCTTCCGGGCATTCAATGATCGGCAATCCGATATTGATGGCATTACGGTAAAAGATCCTTGCGAATGTCTCAGCGATCACACAGCTCACACCGGCCGCCTTGATCGCGATCGGCGCATGCTCTCTGGAGGAACCGCAGCCGAAATTCTTTTCCGCCACGATGATATCACCCTTCGAGACCTGATCCACAAAATCCTTGTCGATGTCCTCCATGCAATGAGCCGCCAGCTCCGCCGGGTCTGAAGAATTCAGATAACGTGCGGGGATAATCACATCTGTATCTACATTGTCTCCATATTTAAAAACTCTGCCTGCTGCTTTCATGTATCCTTCCTCCTTATAATCCCAGCTCATCCGGTGCGGAAATCTTACCGGTAACTGCACTGGCCGCCGCCACAGCCGGACTTGCCAGATAAACTTCAGACTCTACGTGTCCCATACGGCCTACAAAGTTTCGGTTTGTCGTGGAAATACAGCGCTCTCCTGCCGCCAGGACGCCCATATATCCGCCAAGGCACGGTCCGCAGGTCGGTGTGCTGACTGCCGCCCCTGCCTCTATAAAGATTTTCAGAAGTCCTTCCTCCATTGCCTGCAGATAAATGGACTGTGTCGCAGGGATCACGATACAGCGGACGCCCTTCTTCACCTTCCGGCCCTTCAGGATCTCTGCCGCCGTGCGCAGATCCTCCATTCGGCCGTTCGTACAGGAACCGATCACCGCCTGGTCGATCACAACAGGCTCACTGATCTCATCCACCGTCTTTGTGTTTTCCGGAAGATGCGGGAATGATACGGTAGATTTCAGGGCGCCAAGATCGATCGTGTATTCCTCGTCATAAACAGCATCCTCATCCGCCTCGTAGACGGTATATTCTCTCTTAGAATGCTCCCTCATATAGGCAATAGCCAGGTCATCCACCGGGAATATCCCGTTCTTTCCCCCGGCCTCGATCGCCATATTTGCAATCGTGAAGCGGTCATCCATCGACAGATACCGGATCCCCTCTCCCGTAAATTCCATGGATTTGTAAAGGGCTCCGTCCACACCGATCATTCCGATAATGTGCAAAATAACATCCTTGCCGCTCACCCATTTGGAAGGTTTGCCCACCAGGTTGAACCTGATCGCGGAAGGCACCTTGAACCATGCCTTACCCGTCGCCATACCAGCTGCCATATCCGTGCTGCCGACTCCGGTAGAAAACGCGCCCAGCGCACCGTACGTACACGTATGGGAATCAGCGCCAATGATCACATCGCCCGCTACCGTCAGCCCCTGCTCCGGAAGCAGTGCATGCTCGATCCCCATCTGCCCCACGTCAAAATAATTTGTGATATCATGCTTACATGCGAATTCACGCACACATTTGCAGTGCTCTGCGGATTTGATATCCTTATTCGGAATAAAGTGATCCATGACGAGCGCGATCTTATCCTTATCGAATACTTTATCAGAATTGAGCTTATCCATCTCATGGATCGCCACCGGAGATGTAATATCATTTCCAAGCACAAGGTCAAGATTCGCTTCGATCAACTGTCCTGCCTCCACAGACTCAAGACCGGCTGCCGCAGCAAGAATCTTCTGTGTCATTGTCATTCCCATTTTCTTATCCTCCTGTTGCTTTCATATGTTGCCATTGTAGCACGTGTTCTGTTATAATACTAATACATATTAATAATACTTATTATAACTACAGATTATACCATCTTCATTTTCCCGAAAGGAGCGAAAATCATGCAGGAAAATTTATCCCTGTATCACATTTTTCTGACCGTAGGCCGCACCGGAAATATCTCTCAGGCCGCAAAAGAGCTTTTCATCAGCCAGCCCGCTATCAGCAAGGCTATCCAGAAGCTGGAGGAAAACCTTGATACAACGCTTTTCAAAAGAAGTTCAAGGGGCGTTACCCTCACGCCTGACGGGGAGCTGCTGTTTGAAAAGACAAAGGAAGCCTTTGCACTGCTCCTGGAAGGTGAAAACAGCATTTCCCACAACCATTCCAGAGATATTCCCCGGCTCAATATCGGGGCCAGTTCCACCCTGATCAAGTATGTTCTTCTCTCTCACCTGAGATCATATATCGCGGACAATCCCCAGACCAGGATCACTATTTCCTGCCAGTCCACGTATCAGACACTGCGCCTTCTGGATGAGAAAAAAATTGATGTCGGACTGATCGGACGCCCCAAAAAGCTGCAGGGCTTCTGCTTCCGCCCCCTGCTGACCATCAGCGACACCTTCGTCGCCACAAGTCAGTATCTGAAAAACCAGCGGGAATTATATCCCGAAGAACCACTGTTTCACACAGCGACCTTTATGATGCTGGATGAAGAAAACATCACACGACAATCCGTCAATACACATCTCAAGATGCACAGGATAGAGCTCAGCCATATCCTCGAGGTCACATCCATGGATCTGCTGATCCAGTTCGCCCAGATCGGCCTCGGGATCGCATGTGTCATCCGCGAATTCGTACAGGAAGAATTAAACGAGGGAAAGCTTGTGGAGGTACCCGTCGCCTCCGGCTTTCCGACAAGAGAAGTGGGATTCGTCTGCCGCAGGGGCGAGGAGGACAGCCCGCTGCTGTCGCACTTCTTCCCCGCGAAATGATCCATAATACAATCCCCGCGGCTCTGTGATCGGACAGGGGAGATTTTT
>CAYLPF010000207.1:0-3243 GCA_964385485.1 uncultured Lachnospiraceae bacterium
ACGAAGCAGGCGCTGGCCGCATCCCTGCGGAAGCTTATGAAGCAGGCGCCGTTTGAAAAAATCAATGTGGCGCAGATCTGTGAAAACTGCGGAATGAACCGAAAGAGCTTCTATTACCATTTTAAAGATAAATATGATCTGGTAAACTGGATCTTCGACACTGATTTTATCACATTTGCCACATCTGATGCAGTTAAAGATACAGGCGATGACAGATGGGTGTTTATTGAAAGAGTTCTCGAGCACTTCTATCATGACAGGGATTTTTACAGGAAAGCATTCCAGATACAGGGGCAAAATTCTTTTTCCGATCATTTCCGGGAATATATTTCCCCCGTTATCAAAAACCGCCTGACTGACCTGATCGGGACTGACGGAGCGGATGATTTTACAGTCGCTTTTTTTACCGACGCGATTTTATGTACGATAGAGCGATGGCTGAAAGACAAGGATTGTATGCCGCCGGAACAGTTCGCCATGAAAATAAAAAGGATCCTGCAGAATGGGGCTACCGCGATTTACCGCGAAACGATGGAAGAAAATTCTCAGGAAAAGAAGAATCTGTCTTAGAGCCATCACGGAAGCCTGTTTTCATCATGCCTGCACAGCGCCCTTTATCCCGCCTTTTGGAAAAGCAGATTGAAAGGAAGCGGAAAGCCCTATCTCAAACAGATTACAATCCGCTTCGCCCCTTTTTCCTGCCTGGCCGCATAAATTCCCGCATGGGTCAAACCGGGCCAGACAGGCGTCATCCGAGATAATTGTATCAATCAGACGGTTATCAAAATCTAATTCCCATGGTATTGTCTGGTAACTCTGCTCATTTCGTGCCTGTACTACTGCCTGGTAGACCCTGCTCTGTAACGGTTCCGGACAACCCGGCTGCGCTGCCAGAACGGTAAAAATCGGATGGGTCTGCTGGATACTGCAGAATAAGTCCCCATCTATGATGGATTCCATGTCCTCCTGTGAATAGGTATAGTAAGCCGAGTAAAGCAGCCCATTGTCACGCATCTGCGCAGATAAGGCTTCGGCTGCTTCTTCATAGCGGACGACAAGCATGAGGTTATTTACATCCGAAATGCTGTCCAGAAAAGAGGCGCTGATATCATCCGGTTCACAGAACAGGAAGAAAGCGCTGTCCGAATGTTCACAAACAAGAGGCAGCAGATCCTGCGGATGGCTCCGGGCAGACAGCATCCATGCATAGATGCCCAGTTTTTCTCCGTCATCAACCGCTTTATGGTATTCCGGCAAATGTTCAGAAATCGTTAAGCGATCTGTCTGAAATGATACGATCCATGGGATATTGTATCCAAGCTTCCGCTCATTTTCCCGAATTTTTTCTGCCCCCAGGGTACAACTGTTATAACCAAGATTCATGCCAAAACAGACCAGGCGCTCCGTGTATACGGATGACATCACATTCCTCAGCAGGGCATAATAAGGACTGTTCTCATTTTCCAGCATAGTCTGCGCGGCCTGGAAAAAATTCTTCTGGAACCTTCCTCCTGAGAAATGCAGCGCCATATCTACCAGCTTCCGGATACTCCGCTCAGGATCTTCTTTTATATCTTTTATTGTTTTTCTGACAACAGTCTCAATCAAAATTCTGGACATGGACTTACTGTTTTCCATTTTCCGACTCCTTAAAAGGTAAAAAATGCATTTCAAATCTGCGCTTATTATACAGCTATATCATTAGTAATTCAATGGACACAAGCGGCATTTTATCCAAAAAGGTAACGGATTTGGCTGACTGTCAAAAAATAAGACTCGTACGTCTTTCTGTCCAATGACTTTTTTGCCTTTCCTTCTTATAATCTGCTCAGAACAGCACATAAAAAGGCAGAAAAGGATGAGGTGAAAATGGCAAATTCCATAAAAAACAAGATGCAGAATTTTGCATTAAATCAGGCTCTGAAGTATATTGAGGGCAATCCGGAGGAAAACATACCCAAGCTGATGGCCCTGGTGGACCGCTGTACCCCTGACGGCTGGTATGAGGGGCAGCGCAATACGATACGCAAGGTGATTGAGGAGAAAAACAACTGGTACGACCTGATCTTAAAAATATATGAATTAGATCCCGGCGTCAGGAAAGCGCTTTTCCAGAACTTCCTGTTCAACTCCGCGCTGAAAGGAACCGCAGTCCAGGACGAGGTAAAGGAACGGGAGGGCTGCAATGTTCCGTGGGCGATCCTGCTTGACCCGACCTCGGCCTGCAACCTGCACTGTACCGGATGCTGGGCGGCAGAATACGGGAACCGGCTGAACCTGAGCCTGGAGACGATTGATTCCATCATCCGGCAGGGCAATAAACTGGGCATCTATATGTATATCTATACCGGCGGCGAGCCGCTGGTCCGCAAGAAAGATGTCATCCGGATCTGCGAAATGCACCCGGACTGTGAATTTCTTTCTTTCACAAACGGGACACTGATCGACGAAGATTTCTGCCGGGAGATGCTCCGGGTAAAGAACTTTGTGCCGGCCATCAGTCTGGAAGGCTTTGAGGCGGCCAACGACAGCAGGCGCGGAGACGGCATCTATCAGAAGGTCCAGAACGCTATGGCCCTGCTGAAAAAGAACAGGCTGCCCTTTGGTATCTCCACCTGCTATACCAGCAGAAATGTGGAGGATGTCAGCAGCGAAAAATATTTTGACCTGATGATAGATAGCGGCGCTTTGTTCGTATGGTTCTTCCACTATATGCCGGTGGGCAACGACGCTGCCCCGGAGCTGCTGCCAAAGCCGGAGCAGCGGGAGCTGATGTACCACAGGATCCGTGAATACCGGCAGACGAAGCCCATTTTCAGCATGGATTTCCAGAATGACGCGGAATATGTGGGCGGCTGCATCGCGGGAGGGAGAAACTATCTGCACATCAACGCGAAAGGGGATGTGGAACCCTGCGTATTCATCCATTACTCCAACTGCAACATCCACGACACTTCCCTGCTGGACGCGCTGAAGAGTCCCCTGTTCATGGCCTACCATGACGGCCAGCCCTTTAACGAAAATATGCTCCGTCCCTGCCCGATGCTGGAAAACCCGGAGAAGCTCAGGGCTATGGTGAAAGCCACGGGCGCCGTCAATACGGATTATCAGAGCCCGGAGAGCGCAGAGAGCCTCTGCGATAAAACTTCGCCATATGCCCAAAACTGGAAAGAAACGGCTGACCGGCTGTGGAAGGACTGCGGCAAATGCACCGGCTGCGGTGCGGGTGAATAGTCCGGGGAA
>CAYLPF010000208.1:0-3223 GCA_964385485.1 uncultured Lachnospiraceae bacterium
GAGAACTCCCCCCGAATTTGACTACTTTTTTCATAAGTTCCTCCAACTGATTATACCCGCGGTCAAAATAAGCTGCCATTTTCAATTGCTGCCGCGGTATATGCAGTTACACGAAGCATTTATCTGCGGAAAATATTAAGTGTAACTGGTGTAGCTCTGCCTGGACATAATATCACTTTTCTTATATTTTTGCAATTCCGGCATTTTTTCAGCCGCAGACAACATCGCCCATGTCGTAGAAGCCCGCCGGTTTGCCCGCCATATACTTTGCAGCCTGTACCGCGCCCTTGGCAAATACGCTCTTGGAGTACGCCGTATGCTTAAATTCGATCACCTCGTCCAGACCCGCGAAGATCACCTCATGCTCTCCGACGATATTGCCGCCCCGCACGGCGCTGATACCGATCTCATACTTATCCCTGCGCCTGCGCTCTTTTGATCTGTCGTACGTATATTCATACTGCTGGCCCAGCGCCTCATTCAGGCTGTCCGCCAGTGCAAGCGCCGTGCCGCTGGGGGCATCCACCTTCCGGTTGTGATGCTTCTCCACGATCTCCATATCAAAGCCTGCCGGAGCCAGAAGCTTTGCCGCGTCTTTGATAAGCTTCAGCAGCATGTTGATACCAAGAGACATATTGGCAGACTTCATCACCGCCGTCTCTGCCGCGGCAGCTTTAATCTGCGCAAGCTGCTCCTCAGAATATCCCGTTGTACAGAAAATCACAGCCACATGCTTTTTCGTGCAGTAGGAGATCAGACTGTCCAGCGCCTTCGGCGATGAAAAATCGATCACCACATCCGCTTCTATATCACAGTCTGCGATATTTGTAAATACCGGATATTTTTTGTCTCCATTATCCGCCGGGTCGATCCCGGCAACGATCCCGGCATCCTCATCCGCCGCAACGATCTCCGTCACCGTACGTCCCATATATCCGTTGCAGCCGCTCATAATAATTCTGACCATTTTCTTATCCTCATTTCTATTCCGTAAAATAATCTTTTCTCTGCGGACGGAGCAAGCCCTGAAGGTGTGCTGTCCTCCGCCGGGATTATAAGATCCCGTAATTCTTCATTGCCTTTTCAAGGCGCTGTACATTCGCTTCTTCCATCTCACACAGCGGTCCCCGAAGCGGCCCAACCCCTTTGCCCATCAGATTCAGGGCAGTCTTAACAGGGATCGGATTGACCTCGCAGAACAGCGCATCCACCATCTCAATGGCCTGAAGCTGCAGTTCACAGCTCTTCTTTACATCTCCTGCCAGATAGGAAGCCGCAATTTCATGCGCCTGCGCCGGAGCCACATTGGACAGGACGGAAATGACGCCGATGCCGCCAAGGGACATGATCGGCACGATCTGGTCATCGTTGCCGGAGTACAGATCGATCTTGCCCTCTGTAAGGCTCATCAGCTTCGCAACCTGGGAAATATTTCCGGAGGCCTCCTTCACACCGACAATATTCTCAACATTTTTCACCAGATACGCCGCCGTCTCAGGAAGAATGTTGCAGCCGGTACGGCTTGGCACGTTGTACAGGATGATCGGCAGTGAAACAGACCCGGCAATCTTCGTAAAGTGAATCTTCAGCCCCTTCTGCGTCGCTTTGTTGTAGTACGGTGTTATGAGAAGCAATCCGTCCGCCCCGGCTTTTTCCGCCTCCTGCGAAAGATAAATTGCTGTCTCTGTACAGTTTGAGCCGGTTCCCGCGATGACCGGGATCCTTTTCGCCACCTTATTGATCGCATACCGGATCACATCCAGATGCTCCTCATAAGTCAAAGTGGAAGACTCTCCCGTCGTCCCGCAGATAATAATGGCATCCGTACCGCCTGCGATCTGCTCTTCCAAAAGCTCTCCCAGCTTGTCATAATTTACTTCTCCATTGTCATACATCGGCGTAACGATAGCAACGCCTGCTCCCTTAAAAATAGCCATAATTATCCTCCTTAAAAAAAGAGGCTGTCGATAAACAGCCCCCAAAGAATCTACAGATACATTTTCTCCAGATAGCTCTCCATCGGAATACGATGACAGTCATATGGTTCTTCACCATATGCCCAAAAAAGCAGTCTTCGGAACTGCTTTCTTTCGGCGCTTTCCCCTTTCCACAGCATTCACCTGTGCCCGAACACATCCTGCTGTTTACTGTTGAATCACGCAACCTCTATCAATCTCAGAATTTACCTTACTATAGCACTATTCAATTGTGTTGTCAACGGGTTCGCGCAGAATTCCGCATGATTCCCGTCCCATGCCGTTACCGTCCAGCAGACCCAGACGAGAAGATTGCAGGGCCGCCTGACCTGCTGCCTCATGCCCTGTCCGGCCTGTAGGGAGTCACAAGCTCCGTCACCTCGTCCACATAGGGCCAAAGCTCCTCGCAGCGGCTCGTTCCCGTCAGATAAAGCTCCGTTTCATCCCCCACAGCCTCGATCAGGCCATGCAGCTCATCGATCGAAACAATTCCCTTATCGGTCAGTCCCAGAATCTCATCAAGGATCAATACATCACACTCTTCTGTCACAAGGACTTTCTTGGCAAAATTCAGTCCGTTCTTAATATTCTGAACTTCATCTTCCTTCTCCCGTTCCGTCAGATTCTCAAAATTCTCCGGGAACTTTTCGAAACGGAACAGCTTTATCTCCGGCTCAAGCCGCTTAAAAAAATCCATGCTTTCTCCTGACTGCTTCTCCTTAAGGAACTGTATCAGAACCACACTCTTCCCCTTGCTGGCCTCCCGCACGCCTTTTCCCAGCGCCGCGGAAGTTTTTCCTTCGCCTGTACCGCAAAAGATGTGAATATACCGTTTGCTCATCATCCACCTCATCCATTTCCACATCAAAGCAGCTCTTCCGTGCCGCTTCCCTTAGTTCATAACTGCAGGCTGTCTGTAGCTGTTTACATCCAGTCAGTTTTATATTTCTGTTATTTTACTACAACTTCACATGGAATGCAAACCTTATCTTGTGTCAAACAATGAGACCATAGTACTTGTTAACGGGCGATTCGGAACTTTCCGGCGGTTCTTTCATCGTCTCGTCCGGATCGGTTATGGCTGAATTTTTATGCCAGGTATTCCAGCTTGCTGACAGATACTTCGTATGCCACCCTTTTCTCTGTGGATTCGTCATCCAGCTTCTTTACATACTCCCTGCTCTGTATTCTTCCCCATACCTGCACATGACCGCCCACCTCAAAGCCTGAAGTGAATCTCGCATTTC
>CAYLPF010000209.1:0-3166 GCA_964385485.1 uncultured Lachnospiraceae bacterium
AGCCCGGAAAAAAGTGTTGCTAATATTCTCCCCCATGCATATAATTTAGGGCAGGAGGAGAAAAGATGAAGTACATTATTAATAAAACAAATTATCATACGTTTCAGCGGATCGAGGTGAACAGGCTTTCTCCGCGCAGTTATTTTATCCCCTATCCCAACCGCCGGCAGGCGGACGAGGTTTCTTTGAAGGAAAAGAGATACCGCTCCGAAAAGGTGATCTGCCTGAATGGGGTATGGGACTTCAAGTTTTATCCGATTCCGTCTTCCCTGCCGGATTGCCTGGAGACGGAGCACACGCTGTTTGAGAAGCTGGAGGTGCCGTCCTGCTGGCAGTTCCAGGGCTATGGGAAGCCGTTCTATGTGAATTCCAGGTATCAGTTCCCCTGTGACCCGCCGCGGATCCCGATGGAAGAGCCTGTCCGAAAGACCTTCTGCTGGGTGGGGTCTGATTATGGGATCCGTCCGAGATGGCAGACTCCGCAGGATGAATATAATTATGTGGGAGTATACAGGCGCTTTATCCAGATTGACGATATGGATAAAAATTACGTGGTGTCTTTCCTTGGAGTGGCCAGCTGTATTGATTTTTATATGAACGGCCAGTTCGTCGGGTATTCGGAAGGCTCGCACAATACGGCAGAATTTGATATTACCGGGTATATAAAGGAAGGAAAAAATGAACTCCTGGCCGTTGTCCGCAGATGGTGTACGGGAAGCTATCTGGAATGTCAGGATATGTTCCGGAACAACGGTATTTTCAGGGACGTCCTCCTGCGCGTGAACGACAGGACAGACATTAAGGATATCAGCCTCCGCCAGAAAAGGAATGCCGACGGTACCTGGCAGCTCAGGGCCGCTGCGCTTGTCTATGAAGATACAGACGTGACCTTTACGCTGGAAGGGCCGGGAATAAAGGAAACCATCACTGTTCCGGCCGGCCAGGAGAAGATGGCTGCTGTATTTGACCATTTATCTGTTGAGGAGTGGAACGCGGAATATCCCAGGCTCTATGATCTGTACCTTGAGACACCGACTGTGTGTGTAAAGCTCAGGACAGGATTTAAAACGGTGGAAATTAAGGACAGCGTATTCCTGATCAACGGGAAAAAGGTAAAGCTTCATGGAGTAAATCATCACGATACAAGCTGTACGAATGGTTACACAATGACGCCGGATGAGATGGAACGTGACATGAGGCTGTGCAAGGAGTACAACATAGACACGGTACGGATGTCACATTATCCTCCGGATCCCCTCGTTCTGGAGCTGTGCGATGAGCTGGGTCTGTATGTAATAGATGAAGCAGACGCAGAAACCCATGGGACTTTTGCGCAGACGCTGCCGTCGAACTACAATCTCATCAGCCACAATGCCAAATGGGAGCCGTATTTTATGGACCGGATCAGGAGGCTGTACCAGAGAGACCGGCTTCACCCGTCCATCATTATGTGGAGCCTGGGAAATGAATCCGGCGGTTACGCGAACACGGATAAAATGTATCAGTACCTGAAAAAACGCACGGACATCCCGGTGCATTATGAAAGCGTTATCCACAGCAAAAGGGTAGCTTATGATGTTGGCAGTGAAATGTATCCGCCCGTGGAAATGGTACGCCGGGCAGGAGAAAAAACGAGAAAAGAGAAGCAGCTCTGCGACCGGCCATATTTCCTGTGTGAATATGCCCATGCGATGGGAGTGGGACCGGGAAATGCGGAGAGCTATTGGGAGGTAATCTATCAGTATGACAATCTCATGGGCGGGTGCGTATGGGAGATGGCAGACCACGCGGTGCTGCACAAGGACGGAAGCTATACTTACGGCGGAGACCATGGCGAATGGGAGCATGACAGCAATTTCTGCGTGGACGGGCTGTTTTATCCGGACAGGACACCGTCTACGGGGGCAAAGATCATACGGTTTGTCTATCGTCCGATCCGGATCAGCCATGTGTCCGGGGAGACCTATGAGCTTTTTAATACCACCGCCTTTTCACCGGGAGAACGATACCGGATGGAATGCCGGTGGAATGACGGGAGCGGCATCGAGCTGATCCCGGACGCGGCTCCCCTGTCAAAATCCCGGGTAAGCATCCCGGCGGCGAAGGCGCAGGAAGGCGAGCAGTTCTTAACGGTTATCACATATGACAGGGAAACGCAAAGGGAGGTTTCCAGGGAGCAGCTGGAAATACGGGCAGAGCTGCCATCAGCAGGGGAGCTTGCAAGATGCGGCAGCTTTCCGGAATATTTCGGATACGAGGAGGGAAAACCCTGCTGGCATCTGGGAAACAGTGCCATGGTATTGGGTGAGCCTGCGACGATCCTGTTCCGGGCGCCGACCGACAATGATAAGGATTTCAGCTTAAGAAGCTGTATGGATCCGTTCCTTTCACAAAAGGAAGAGCTTATTTCAGAAGAAAAGGAAAACGGCAGCATCAGGAGGGTGACCAGGATTACCTGCAAAAAACATGTTTTTGTATGCACCGATCATTATGAAGCATGCGAGAATGGAATCCTTGTGACCAGCACCCTTCACTGCGAGAAAGGGAAGGGGGACGTCCCGCGGTTCGGAAAGGCATTCCGGCTGGATGAAAGCTTTGAGGATGTTGTTTATACAGGCAGAAACGGGGAATCCTATGCCGACATGAAGGAGCAGTTCCAGATTGAAAAAGTAAGCTGCAGGGTATCGGATATGACAGAACCGAATATCCGCCCGCAGGAAAGCGGGAACCGCTGTGACTGCCGGAACGTGAGCCTTGGCAATGGGATATGGAAGGTGACGGTATCTGCGCTGGAGCATCCCTTTGAGCTTGGGATCAAGCCTTACAGCGACAGGGAGCTTCTGCATATGAAACATCGCGAAGATGAAAGACGGACGGGAACATATCTGACAGTATCGGCTTTCCAGATGGGGATCGGGACAGGCAGCTGCGGCCCGAAGACGGCGGAACAGTACCGTTATCCGGTAAAAAATGATTATGTCCTGAAATTTGTGATAACGGCGGAGCACGTGTCCCCATCGGATGTGACCGCATCTATTCCGGGGAAGGCATAAGGTATTTTACTTATCGCTTCCTGAAAACTCAACGCAGATCTCCACGATCTCACTGTCCGTCCCGATGCGCATCGCCGGTCCCCAGATACCGGCGCCGGAGGTTACGATGCTTG
>CAYLPF010000210.1:0-3144 GCA_964385485.1 uncultured Lachnospiraceae bacterium
AAAAAGAACAGCTTGACAAATCGCCGCTGTTTCGTTAAGATTGAAAACATCAGAAAAAGGTCATGAGAAAGAGGAGTACGCGCTGCGCGCCAAAAGAGAGGACGGCTCACCGGCTGAAAGGCTGTCCGGGGAAGCGGGTGCGGAAGGTAGCTTTTGAACTGAAGGGCCGAAGCCGCATGCATGTGGAACCGGGATGCAGAGATATGGATCACGGTGGGCGCGGTGGTGCGTAAGCCGTTCCGGGAATTCCCGTTACAGAAGAAGGAGATGCAGACGGTGTCTGGCGCAGAAGATTCTGTGTGGGAAATAGCTGTCTGTAAGAAAAGGTGGTACCGCGAGACATTCGCCCTTTGCACATTGTGCAGAGGGCGTTCACCATTTTAAGGAGGAAAAATCATGAGCAAGGAACTTGCCAAGACCTACGACCCGAAGGGGCTGGAGGATCGGATTTATCAGAAATGGCTGGACAGGAAATATTTCCATGCCGAGCCAAATCCAGACAAAAAACCGTTCACAATTGTTATTCCGCCGCCAAACGTTACGGGGCAGCTTCATATGGGGCATGCGCTGGACGAGACGATGCAGGATATCCTGATCCGCTTTAAGCGGATGCAGGGTTATGAGACGCTGTGGCAGCCGGGAACTGACCATGCGGCGATCGCTACAGAGGTGAAGGTTACCGCAAAGCTGAAGGAGCAGGGGATCGACAAGGATGAGATCGGCCGGGAAGAGTTTTTGAAGTATGCCTGGGCTTGGAAGGAAGAGTACGGCGGAAAGATCATTAATCAGCTTAAAAAGCTGGGAGCCTCCGCTGACTGGGACAGAGAACGTTTCACGATGGATGAGGGCTGTTCGAAAGCCGTTCAGGAGGTATTTATCCGGCTTTACGAAAAGGGCTATATTTATAGAGGCTCCAGGATCATCAACTGGTGTCCGGTTTGCCAGACATCGATTTCCGATGCTGAGGTAGAACATGTGGACCAGGATGGATTTTTCTGGCACATCAATTACCCGATCGTTGGAGAGGAAGGAAAGTTTGTCGAGATTGCAACGACGCGTCCTGAGACGCTGCTGGGAGATACGGCAGTCGCCGTAAATCCGGAGGATGAGCGGTATCAGCATCTGATCGGCAAGATGCTGGAGCTTCCTCTGACGGGAAGACAGATTCCGGTAATTTCAGATTCCTATGTAGACAAAGAGTTCGGAACGGGCTGCGTAAAGATTACCCCGGCACATGACCCGAACGACTTTGAGGTGGGAAAGCGCCATGACCTGCCGGAAATCAATATCATGAATGATAATGCGACCATCAACGAGCTGGGCGGCAAATATGCCGGCATGGATCGCTATGAGGCACGGAAAGCCATCGTAAAGGATCTGGAGGAGCTGGGACTTCTCGTAAAGGTAGTTCCGCATAATCACAGCGTTGGAACTCATGACCGCTGCAAGACGACGGTTGAGCCGATGATCAAGCCGCAGTGGTTCGTAAAGATGGATGAGATGGCAAAACCGGCTATCGAGGCGCTGAAAAACGGTTCGCTTCAGTTCGTTCCGGATCGATTTGACAAGATATACCTGCATTGGCTTGAAAATATCCGTGACTGGTGTATTTCCCGGCAGCTCTGGTGGGGGCACCGGATCCCGGCATACTACTGCGATGAGTGTGGTGAGACAGTAGTGGCAAGAGAGGCGCCGAAGGTCTGCCCGAAGTGCGGCTGTACGCATCTGACGCAGGATGAGGATACGCTGGATACATGGTTTTCTTCTGCGCTGTGGCCGTTTTCTACCCTGGGCTGGCCGGATAAGACGCCGGAACTGGAATATTTCTATCCGACGGATGTACTTGTTACAGGATATGATATTATTTTCTTCTGGGTGATCCGCATGGTATTTTCCGCTCTGGAACAGACGGGAGAGGTGCCGTTCCATCATGTGCTGATCCACGGCCTTGTGCGGGATTCCCAGGGACGCAAGATGAGTAAATCACTCGGGAACGGGATTGATCCTCTGGAGATCATTGACCAGTATGGCGCCGACGCGCTCCGCCTGACACTGATAACCGGAAATGCGCCGGGCAACGATATGCGTTTCTATATGGAACGTGTGGAATCCTCCCGGAATTTCGCAAATAAGGTATGGAACGCCTCCAGATTTATCATGATGAATCTGGAAAAGGCGGAGGTTCCGTCAGAACTTGACCTTAACACGCTTACAAGTGCTGATAAGTGGATCCTTTCCAAGGTAAACACGCTGGCAAAAGATGTGACCGAGAATATGGAGAAATATGAGCTCGGTATCGCTGTGCAGAAGGTATATGACTTTATCTGGGAGGAATTCTGCGACTGGTATATCGAGATGGTAAAGCCGCGTCTTTACAATGATGCAGACACCACAAAAGCCGCGGCGCTGTGGACCCTGAAAACGGTTCTGACAAATGCGCTGAAGCTGCTTCATCCGTATATGCCGTTTATCACGGAAGAAATTTTCTGTACACTGCAGCCACAGGAGGAGTCTATTATGATCTCCGCATGGCCGCAGTTCAAGGCAGAGTGGGATTTCGCGGCAGATGAAAAAGCAGTGGAGACGATCAAGGAGGCTGTCAGGGGTATCCGTAATGTCCGTACAGGCATGAATGTGCCGCCGGGCAGGAAAGCCCAGGTGTACGTTGTCTCTGAAAACGCGGATATCCGCAGTATTTTCGAACATGGCAAGGTATTCTTTGCCACACTGGGCTATGCCAGCGAGGTTCATGTACAGGCGGACAGGACAGGTATCAGCGAGGATGCCGTATCCGCGGTGATTCCAGAGGCAGTGGTTTATATGCCATTTGCGGAGCTGGTCGATCTGGAGAAAGAGATCGGACGCCTGAAAAAGGAAGAAGAACGCCTGACGAAGGAGCTTGCCCGGGTAAATGGAATGCTGAGCAACGAGCGTTTCATCAGCAAAGCGCCGCAGGCCAAGATCGATGAGGAAAAGGCGAAGCTTGAGAAGTATACGCAGATGATGAACCAGGTGAAGGAACGGCTCAGAGCAGTTTCTGCGATGTCCCAATAAAAGGAAACAGAGCTAAAAACCCCAGAATAGAAATATGGCAAAACAGGAGATATCCGGATCACAAAAGTGGAGGGTATCTCCTGTTTTAGT
>CAYLPF010000211.1:0-3135 GCA_964385485.1 uncultured Lachnospiraceae bacterium
GTATTGCCGGCGTGGAGGGAAACGGCCAGACGGAGCTGGTCGATACGCTGACAGGACTGAATAAACGGTATCAGGGAGAGATCGATATCAAGGGAAAAGATATCCGATCCTTATCGATCGCGGATATCCGTGGCCAGAAGCTGGCGCACATCCCGGAAGACCGCATAGCATTTGGCTGTGCCCGAAATCTGAGTATTCAGGAAAATCTGTTTTCCAATCAGTATAAATCCCCGGAGTATTCCGGGAAACAGCTCCTGAAGACGAAGGCGATCGAGAAGCGCAGTGAGGAGCTGATCCGTGAATTCAGGATCAAGTGCAGCTCCCGGAAGCAGAATGTGGGTATGCTTTCCGGAGGAAATATGCAGAAAGTGATCGTTGCCAGGGAATTTTCCACGGCGCCGGATATTATCATCGCCAATCAGCCGACGAGAGGTATTGATGTCGGCGCTTCTTCCTTTATCCGGCAGCGTCTTCTGGAATTCCGGGATGCGGGCTGCGCGGTGCTCCTCGTCTCCGCTGACCTGACGGAAATCTTCTCCCTGAGCGACCGCCTGGCAGTCATGTATAAGGGAAAATTTGCAGGATTTTTTACGGATGTGGGAAGTGTGACCGAGGATGAGCTTGGACAGCACATGCTGGGCATCAAAAGAGAAGAAGTATTGGAGGGTGTCGTTTATGAGTAGCGCAAAGAAATTTGATATACTGCGGACGCTGCTTTCCGTGCTGATCGCGCTTGGTATATCATTCATTCTTATATTCATGCTGAGCGATCAGCCGGTGGAGGCGATCCGGTATCTCCTCGTCGGGCCGCTTTCCAGCAAACGGAACATGGGAAATGTGATTGAATCCATGATCCCGCTGATATTTACCGGTACAGGCGTGTGTATCATGTTTTCCGCAAACCAGATCAATCTGTCCGGGGAAGGCGCTTTCCAGATCGGCGGGCTGGCTGCCTCCTGTGTGGCGATCTATTTTACGGCAAAGATCCTTTCGCCGACAGCCGCGCTGCTTGCCGCGGGGCTGGCAGGCGCACTGTTTTCTGTTATCCCGGCTGTTTTAAAGATCGCCACAACAGCTTCTGAAATGGTGTCGTCCCTGATGATCAATTATCTGGCGCTGTATTTCGGCGTCTATATGCTG
The DNA here is from genome assembly GCA_964385485.1 of uncultured Lachnospiraceae bacterium. GTDB lineage: Bacteria > Bacillota > Clostridia > Lachnospirales > Lachnospiraceae > Choladousia. The sequence continues at coordinate 1,141 of CAYLPF010000211.1, forward strand.
AACAATGTCATTGCGGATCCGAAGGCGAGCGCGGCCTCCTATGAGCTTTGCGAGGCGTCGGAGCTTCCGGTGCTTCTGGACGGTACGAGAGTACATCTCGGGCTGATCATCGCGCTTCTCGTAGCGGTGTTTGGCTACTTTTTCCTTTACAGGACAAAGATGGGGTATGAGCTGCGGCTGACCGGAGAGAATGGCGCGTTTGCGAAGTATTCCGGCGTCAATATCGTGAAGGTCGTGGTAGTTTCACAGCTTCTGGGCGGTTTCATTTCCGGCCTCGGCGGCGGAGTGGAAATGCTCAGCCCGATCTATTCCAGATTTAACTGGACGTCCCTTACAGGTTACGGATGGGATGCCATCATCATCAGTACACTGGCTAAGAATAATCCTCTGTATACGCCCTTTGCGGCCCTGTTTCTGGCCTATCTTCGCACCGGCGCTTCCATCATGGCGCGGCGTACGGATGTCACGCTGGAGATCGTGCAGATCACGCAGGGGATCATTATCATCCTCGTGGTTGCGGAACAGTTCCTGAGCGGGTATAAGCACAGGATGATCGCAAAAGAGGCAAAGGCAGCCTTAAAAGAAGAGGAGGTGGCGTAGGATGTGGAGCGCGGTTTTATCCCCTGATTTTTTCAGTACGACGCTGAGAGCGGCGACGCCGATCCTGTTTGCCACTCTGGGAGCCTCCATTGCGGCAAAGGCCGGCATCACGAACATGGCGCTGGAAGGCATGATGCTCTTTTCTGCTCTGTTCGGCGTTATCTTTTCTTCGCTGACCCAGAGCGCATGGCTGGGGCTGCTGATCACTGTCATCCTTGGCGGCATTATGGGACTGATCCTTGCCTTTTTTGTGCTGAACCTGAAAACAGATGAGATCCTTGCGGCAGTTGCTTTCAATCTGGTGGCTACGGGAGGTACGGTTCTGATCATGGTGGCATTTTCCGGCGACCGCGGCGTATCCTCGTCGATCCGAAGCGTGGCCGCGCCGACCGTGGTGATCCCGCTGATCGGTCAGATCCCGTTCATCGGGGAAATACTGTCCGGACAGAACGTGCTCACCTGGTTTGCGCTGATCTCTGTGGCCGTACTGCACCTGTTTCTGTACAAAACGCCTCTGGGACTTTCGATCCGTTCTGTGGGCGAGAATAAAAACGCGGCGGAGTCCGTCGGCATCAACTCCCGGAAGATCCAGTATATCGCGTTGATCATCAGCGGTGCGCTGGCATCGGCCGGAGGCTTCTATCTGTCCGGAGGATACATGAATATGTTCACGAAGGATATGTCCAGCGGACGCGGTTTCATTGCTCTGGCTGCTTCCAGTATGGGAGGAAATACGCCGATCGGCGGATTCCTCGTATCGCTGCTGTTCGGTATCGCCCAGGCGTTTGCAAATATCATGCAGCTCATGGCGGTCATGCCGTATGAGATCGTCCTGATGGTTCCGTATCTGGCTACGTTGGTCGGACTCGGCGTGTACTATTATGCGCAGAAGAAGAGGAAGGAGCGGTTAAGCGGCAGGTAGAGAGATCATTATGGATTGCGATCCGGGCATTGCTGACCGGCAGCAACGCTGCGCATGGAAATTCAGGCAAGCAAGATGCACAGGTTATTTTGCGGCAGCTCCTTACGGCTGCGAAGAGACGGGCAGCCCTGCTTTCAGGAATTCTTCGTCCGGAAGCAGCGCGCCTTCTGTCTCCACAACCTTTGCGGCGGCTCTGTTCGCCGTTTGAATAGCATCGCGGAGGCTCATGCCGAGCTTCCGGCAGGCTATGACTGCGCCGATATGAGAGTCACCGGCTCCAATGGTATCCACCTGAACGGCCGGGACGCCCTCTATGCAGCCAGAGCCTTCGGCATCATAGTAATAGGTACCGCGCTCGCCAAGAGTGACGATAACGGTATTTCCGGTCAGGCGGTGCAAAAAGGCAGCTGCGTTTTCCAGTGGGCAGTCTGAGTCTGACGACATGCGGCCCGCAGCTTCCTGCGCGGCTGCGG
>CAYLPF010000212.1:0-3121 GCA_964385485.1 uncultured Lachnospiraceae bacterium
ATTCGCATGCAGGCAAGGACGGCGGCGTGTATACCCATACGCATTCCCATGTAGGCAAGGACGGCACGGTATATACGCACACGCACTCCCATGCCGGTCCGGATGGCCATTCCCATGAGCACACGCATACTCATGAGAACACAAAGGCAGTGCTGAACCGTCTTTCCCGGGTCATCGGACATATGCAGTCTATCAAACGGATGGTGGAGGACGGCCGTGACTGCAGCGAGGTGCTGATACAGCTCTCTGCGGTGAAGGCGGCCATAAACAACACAGGCAAGGTGATTTTACAGGATCATATTAAGCATTGCCTGGTGGACGCGATCGAGTCCGGGGATATGCAGGAGATTGAGGAACTGAATAAGGCGATCGACCAGTTTATCAAATAAGTGTGCGTAAACCGGGAAAAGGTGCAAAGGTTCCCATTAAACCTATTGACATACTATGAAAATGAGAGTATGATAGCAACAAAAAAGCTGTTTCCGGCAGAAATTAAAAGGAAACGGCAGAACTAACCGGGAAGATGATTTCCGGAGATTCCAAGAAGGAGGAGATTATCATGAGGAAATTTAAGACAATCAAAAAGGCGGCAGGCATCCTGTTGGCGGCGGCTTTGTCCATCGGAGCGGTGACGGCTGTTTCCGCATCTGAGGATTCCGAGGGTGTTGCAATTGACAAGGAGGCTTTCGATGAGCTGATCGCGTCCGGTATTGTTGCCGACGATGCGGACATTGAGGCAAACAGCTGGGCGTCGGCCGTGAAGGATGCAGGCGTACTGCGGGTCGGCGGTACACGCACTTCCTTCCTGTTCAGCCAGTTGGATGAGACAGATAATGGCATCCGCGGTTTTGACGCAGGCTTGTATCAGCTTCTGACACGCTATATTCTGGGAGATGAGACAAAGTTTGAGCTTACGCAGGTGGATTCCAGCACCAGAGAGTCTGTTCTGCAGAGCGGGCAGGTAGACACCGTATTCGCCACATATTCCATTACTGATTCACGTAAGGAAGTCATTTCCTTTGCAGGACCGTATTATACCTCCAGACAGGCAGTGCTTGTGAAGGCAGGAAACACGGAGATCACCGGAGTGGACAGCCTGGCAGGCAAGATCGTTGCAACGCAGTCCGGCTCGACCGGCCCTGATATTCTGGCAGAGTATGCGCCGGAAGCTACCGTCCAGGAATTTGAAACAGACCAGGAAGCGCGTACCGCACTGGAGCAGGGGCGTGTGGATGCTTACGTGACCGACTACACGCTGCTTCTGAACGCTATCGTGAAGAACCCGGAGGCTTATGAGATTGCCGGGGATGTGTTCGGCCCTGAGGACAATTATGGAATTGGCCTGCCGCTGGATTCTGACGGAGTAGAATTTGTGAACGGGTTCCTGCAGAAGATCGAGGAAGACGGTACATGGGCAGAGCTTTGGAAGATCAGCCTTGGAGACCGTACCGGTATCGAGACGGTGCCGGACGCTCCGGCCATTGGAGAGTAATCTGTACGCTCTGGTATGGCCGCCGGTTTGCAGAAGGCTGCCGGCAGAAGAAAACGATGTTCCGGTACGGAGCACCGGATAAAATGTTACAGACTGAAATGAAGAGGCTTCAGGGGCATAACCCTTGGAGCCTTCTTTGGAAAAAGGAATTTGGAGGATAGAATATGGAGATTCAAGAGCTCCTCTCTCAGTATGGGGACAAGTACATTCTGGCGCTTCTGACGACATGGAAGCTTACTGTGCTGGCATTTACCCTGGCCTTTGTCATAGGGGTTATCATTACGGTTATGCGTATCAGCCCCATAAAGCCGCTGCGGATTGCAGGAGATTTTTATGTGCAGATCTTCCGGAACATTCCCGGCGCTTCTCTGCTGATCATCCTTGTGTATGCGCTGCCATACCTTAATCTGCTGCTGCCGTATTTTAACTGTGTCCTGACGGCGGCATCTCTGATCCCCGCGGCGTTCTGCTCGGAATACCTGATGTCCGGTATCAATACCATAGATGTGGGACAGATCGAAGCAGCGCGTTCTCTGGGAATGACTTTTCTGCAGATGATCAGAAAGATCGTGATCCCGCAGGCGCTCCGTTCCAGTGTTTTGCCTCTGACTAACCTGCTGGTGGCAACTATGCTGACCACTTCGCTGGCTTCTCAGGTTCCGTTGAACCCCACCGACCTTACCGGCCTTGTAGCGCACATCAACACCCATGCAGTAGGCGGCGTCACGGCATTTTTTATTTCAGCGATCCTGTACTGTGCTACTGCGGTGGTGATCGGGCAGGTGGGAAATCTGATTGACAGGAAAGTGAGGATTCTGCGATGAGCAATGCACATGGTTCTGTCCGGGATGCGCTTTATGAGGCGCCCGGGCCAAAAACCAGAAAATATATCCGGATTGCAACCGTCCTGTCCCTGGCTGCCCTGGCGGTGCTGGCGGCTTGTGTGATCCGGCAGTTTTCCAGGATGGGACAATTGAATAGGAAGTACTGGTTCTTTTTCACGAAGCAAACCACCTGGGTATTTCTGGGCCGGGGGCTTGCAGGTACGCTGGAGGCGGCTGTGGCGGCAGGCGTTGTCACGTTTGCATTGGGATTCCTGCTGATGCTGGGCAGGATCAGCAGCCGAAAAGTGCTCAGGGCGGTCAGCACTGCGCTGATCGAGTTTACCAGAGGCGTTCCCACGCTTTTGTTTATTTATTTTTTCTTCCTTGTGGTTCCGCAATTTGGACTCAGGCTGTCGGCATTCTGGAAGATTGCCGCGCCTGTGGCGATTTCCGCTGCGGGGGTGGTGGCGGAGGTGCTTCGTTCCGGGGTGAACGCTGTGCCGAAGGGGCAGCGGGAAGCGGCGCTTTCTCTGGGAATGAGCGGAAGCAGCGTATTTTTAAAGGTCATATTTCCCCAGGCCATTCGTTATGTGATCCCGGCCCTGATCTCGGAACTGGTTATTGTGGTGAAAGACACAACCTTTGCCTATGTGGTGAATTTCCCGGATCTTATGCAGAATGCCAAGGTGCTGATCTCCAACTATGACGCGCTTCTTTCAGTGTATCTGGTTGTGGCAGTGATTTACATTATTATTAATTTCCTGTTGAATAAGGCGTCCGCCATGGTTGCCAGACGCAGGAACGG
>CAYLPF010000213.1:0-3120 GCA_964385485.1 uncultured Lachnospiraceae bacterium
ATGCGGGGAAGATGGAGATCAGCGACCTGATCGATTATGTAAAAGAAGTGCAGGAGTACAAGATATCGATTCAGGATTATCTTGATATTCTGGCGCTGTGGTACCGTGATATGGTGTATTTTAAGGCTACCAGGGACATCAACGGTATCGTTTTTCAGGATGAGATCCGGACGATCCGGGATACGGTAAAGGTATGCTCATATGAGGGCGTGGAAGAGGTTATGAAGGCGATCGAGTGCGCCAAGACGCGCCTCAGCGCAAATGTTAATTTTGATCTGACAATGGAGCTTTTGTTCCTTGTCATTAAGGAGAATATACATGGTTAAGATTGTAGGAGTAAGGTTCAGAAATGCGGGGAAGGTATATTATTTCGACCCGAAGAATTACAGGATCAAGCCAGGCGACCACGTGATCGTGGAGACTGCCCGGGGCGTGGAATACGGCACGGTGATCGGCGGTGTCAGAAATGTGGCTGAGGAGACGATCGTCCAGCCGCTGAAGGCGGTCATCCGGGTAGCGACCGCGGAGGATGACAGCAGGGCGCAGCGGAACCGCATGAAGGAAAAGGATGCGCTGAAGATCTGCCAGGAGAAGATTACAAAGCACGGCCTGGAGATGAAGCTGATCGATGCGGAGTATACCTTTGATAACAATAAGGTGTTGTTTTATTTTACAGCAGACGGACGGATCGATTTCCGTGAGCTGGTGAAGGATCTGGCTGCCGTGTTCAAGATGAGGATCGAGCTTCGCCAGATAGGCGTCCGGGATGAGACGAAGATTCTTGGCGGTATCGGTATCTGCGGAAGAGTGCTTTGCTGCAACAGCTATCTTTCCGAGTTCGCGCCGGTATCCATCAAGATGGCCAAGGAGCAGAACCTTTCCCTGAATCCGACGAAGATCTCGGGAGTTTGCGGCCGGTTGATGTGCTGCCTGAAAAATGAAGAAGCTACGTATGAGTATCTGAACAGCCGCCTGCCGGGGATCGGGGATTCGGTGACGACTCTGGACGGGCAGAAGGGCGAGGTGCAGAGCGTCAATGTGCTGCGCCAGAAGGTCAAGGTGCTCATTGATGTGGATGATGAAAAGGAATTGCAGGAATTTGACGTCAAGGAACTGAAATTCAAGCCGAAGCGCCGGAAGGATAAGGGCGGCAAAGGCGACAGGAACGATAAGGGCGGTAAGGACAATTCCGTGGATAAGGAGCTGAAGGCACTGGAGGCTCTCGAAAAAAAAGAAGGGAAATCAAAACTGAATGATGATTGAGCTGAAAGACGGAGAACGTCTGGATGACCTGCACCGGAACGGATATCAGATCATCCAGAGTGAAAAGCTGTTCTGCTTCGGTATGGACGCGGTTCTGCTTTCCGGCTTTGCGGAAGTCCGGGAAGGAGAGAAAGCGCTGGATCTGGGAACCGGCACGGGGATCATTCCGATCCTGCTGGCGGCCAAAACAAAGGGTGAGCACTTCACGGGACTGGAGATATCCGCCTGCAGCGCTGATATGGCCCGAAGAAGTGTTTTACTCAACGATCTGCAGCAGCGTGTGGAAATTGTTCAGGGAGATATCAAAGTGGCCGGGGATCTGTTTGCTCCGGCTTCTTTTGACGCCGTCACGTCGAACCCTCCCTATATGATCGGACAGCACGGCCTGGTGAATCCGGACATCGAAAAGGCTGCGGCACGCCATGAGATCCTCTGTACGCTGGAGGATGTGGTGCGGGCGGCAGCAAAGCTTGTGCGGCCCGGCGGCAGGTTTTATCTTGTTCACCGGCCCTTCCGGCTGGCGGAGATCATCCGGACGCTGTCCTGGTATAAGCTGGAGCCAAAGAGGATGCGGCTCGTATATCCGTATGTGGACCGGGAACCCAACATGGTGCTGATCGAAGCGGTGCGGGGCGGCAGGCCGCGCATGACGGTAGAGAGGCCGCTGATCGTATATAAAGAGCCGGGCGTGTATATGCCGGAGATCACGGAGATATACGGATATTAAGGATATCCCTGAGTGAAAGGAAAGGGGGCGTGAGTCTGTGGATATCTCAGAATGGACGCCCCTGCAGATCCTTCTTTGAGATATTTACAGGCTCATGACGCCCGGATTAAGGTTATTGAATAACAGGGGGAACATATGGGACAGGGAAGATTATTTTTGTGTGCGACGCCGATCGGCAATCTGGAGGACATTACAATGCGGGTTCTCCGTACGCTGAAAGAGGTGGATCTGATCGCGGCGGAGGACACCCGCAACAGTCTGCATCTGCTGAATCATTTTGATATACACACGCCGATGACAAGCTATCACGAGTACAACAAGATAGAAAAAGCGCATACACTGATTGAAAAAATGCGGGAGGGCAAAGACATTGCCCTGATCACGGATGCGGGTACTCCGGGGATTTCGGATCCGGGAGAAGATCTGGTGCGGCTGTGCCATGAGGCGGGGATTGAAGTGACTTCCCTGCCAGGAGCCTGCGCCTGCGTGACGGCGCTTACCGTGTCAGGGCTTCCCACCAGGCGTTTCTGCTTTGAGGCATTTCTGCCCCAGGACAAGAAGGAAAAACAGCAGATTCTGGAGGAACTGAAAACGGAGACGCGGACGACGATCCTGTATGAAGCGCCTCACCGGCTGCTTCGGACGCTGAATGAACTTCAGGAGGCGCTGGGGAACCGCCGGGCGACTATCTGCCGGGAGCTGACGAAACGGCATGAGACGGTTTTTCTGACAACGCTTTCCGATGCGATCGCGTTTTATGAGGCAAATGAGCCGAGGGGGGAGTGCGTGATCATTCTGGAGGGACGAAGCGTCTCAGAGCTCCTTAAGGAGGAGCGGAGCCAGTGGCAGGAAATGGATATCTTTGACCACGTGCAGCTTTATGAAAGCCAGGGTATGAGCCGCAAAGACGCGATGAAGCAGGCGGCGAAGGACCGGGGACTTTCCAAACGGGAGGTATATGCGATGCTGCTGGATGCAGGGAAATAAATGTGAAAAGAGCTTTTTTTCCGTTTCCGGATGTGATATTCTTCTTTTGTAGCGCTAATGGAACTGCTGCGAAAAGGAGAATGCCGCAAAGGTGAAGAATTCATTATGAAAGAGTAATTATGAAGGAATCATTATAAAAGAAT
>CAYLPF010000214.1:0-3113 GCA_964385485.1 uncultured Lachnospiraceae bacterium
GGAGGACGTTGTGATCACAAGTACATCAAACCCACAGGTAAAGCAGCTTTTACAGCTGCAAAAAAAGGCAAAGGAGCGAGCCGCTCAGGATGTTTTCGTGGTGGAAGGCATCAGGATGTATCAGGAGGTGCCGAAGGACAGGCTGGTACGGACGTATGTTTCGGAGAGCTTTTATGAGAAGAAAAAAGAGATTTTTGTAAAGGGGCAGCAGGTAACGGTGCTGTCAGACCGCGTTTTTGAAATCGTGTCAGATACGAAGACGCCTCAGGGCATACTTTGCCTGGTGCGGCAGTACCATTACCAGCTTTCTGATCTGCTGAAGGGTTGTCCTCTTGTCATGGCGCTGGAGAATATTCAGGATCCGGGAAATCTGGGGACGATCCTGCGTACGGCGGAGGGCGCGGGAGTGACGGGTGTATTGATGAGCGCGGACTGCGTGGACATCTACAATCCAAAGGTGATCCGTTCTACCATGGGTTCTGTGTACCGGATGCCGTTTTATTATGCAAAGGACTGGCCGGAAACGCTGAATTCTCTGAAAAAGGCCGGGATTCTGGTGTATGCGGCGCATTTGAAGGGAACCGGCGCTCATGATGAGCAGGATTACAGAAGGCCGTCTGCCTTTCTGATCGGAAATGAGAGCAAAGGGCTTACGGAGGAGACTGCAGCCTTCGCGGATACGTATATCAGGATTCCCATGTGCGGGCAGGTGGAATCCCTGAATGCGGCGGTGGCTTCCGCGGTTTTGATGTATGAGGCGAACCGGCAGCGCAGAAGCAGGGAGGGGAATACAGATTAAGGAGAAGCGGAAAATATCATAAAGGACAATCTTCCCTGTTAGTGTCTGGCTGAACTGTAGTAAAGCATGCTGTAATAAAATTGAAAAATATTGAATAGGGGTTGACAAAAACCATTAAACATATTACAATACACTCGTAACATAAGTTAACATTTATGTAATAATTTTAACAAAAATGTAGCGGTTGTGTTTCGAGGAGGGGATATTGTAATGCGAAGAAAGAAAATCTGTGCGGCTTGTATGACGGCTGTCATGGCAGCGTCCTTGATGATGAGTTCTGTAGCGATGGCACAGGAAGATATAATAGCAGTCCCACATCAGGAGGAAGATGCGTGGGACGAGCTTGCAGTAGCAAATGATGATACGGTAAGCACCGGTATCAATATCCGCAGCCTGGCGGATGAGAACAGTCAGGTCATCGGTTATCTGTATAACGGCGGAGCGGCCTGGGTACTGAACCGGGGAGAGGAATGGACGGAGGTTTATTCCGGCGGTCTGACCGGCTTTGTGAAGAATGAGTATCTTGTTTACGGAGAAGACGCAAAGGCCACGGCTCAGAACCACGGCGTAGAGGGAGTTGCCACTACGTGGGATGATGTCAAGCTTTATTCGGATGGCAATGACGGCTCTGAGATACTGGATTCTCTGGAATATGGTGAATCTTTCATCCTGACTCAGGATTATGGTCACTGGCTTGAGGTGCAGCGCGGCGCAGATGACGTTGCTTACGTATCCTCTGAGGATGTTTCCAGAGTGCTTCTGCTGGATACGGCAGTAGCGACAGACGCGGTATACCGGCAGACGGAAGGTTCTGAGGATACATATACAGATTCATCATATACGGATACTGCATATGCGGATAATACATATACAGAGACATCATATTCCGGAGAGACCTATACGGAAGATGCGTATACGGAGGATACGGGAGTATCCGAAAGCTATACGGAAGAGACGTATGCAGAAGAGACATATACGGAAGAAACTGCAGCGCAGACGGAGACCGGCGATACATCATATGATGAAGCGGAGGAGTATTACGATGCAGATACCGATACGGTAGTCACAGCTTCCTATGATTCTTCCGCAGAGACCGGGACAGGCTCAACGGACAGCAGTTATTATGATCCGGCGACAGGCATTTACTATGATGCATCTACAGGGTTATACTACGATTCCGGTACAGGTATCCTCTATGATGCCTGGTGGAATCCGGTAAATCAGGATATCGCGACGCCGATGACGGAAGCTGCGGCCCAGACTGAGACTACGGCTCAGACGGAAGCCACGGTAGAAACAGAAGCTGCGGCAGAATCAGCATCTTCCACGGGCTCCGACGATACATCTCTGCTGGCAGCGCTTATCTACTGCGAGGCAGGCAACCAGAGCTACGAAGGCATGGTAGCGGTAGGTGCGGTGGTTATGAACCGTGTTTACAGCTCATCCTTCCCGAATTCCATCAGCGAAGTGATTTATCAGAGCGGTCAGTTTACACCGGCCTCCAGCGGCAGCCTTGCAAGCGCACTGGCAAACGGCGTCCCCAGCGCCTGCTATGATGCGGCTGTAGCGGCTATCAATGGAGAAAACCCGATCGGAAGTGCCCTTTACTTCAATACGGGTTCAGGAAAAGGCGTGAAATTAGGAGACCACCAGTTCTATTAAGATTTCATCTACAGAAAAAGAGGAGCGGCAGCTCCTCTTTTGGCATTTAATGTACGTGTCTTTCAAAAAATCCTTCCATGTTAAAATATATCATACATATGTGAAGCATCAAAGCCGCTTCGCTGCCGGAAGGTCATTCCCCCGGTATATGAAAAGAACTACAGAAGTTCCTTCATGACCTGCTCATAGACCTGCTGACAGCGCTGCTTCCAGTTGCGGCAGACGTTTTTTGCCTGAGTTTCGTCCGGAACAGTGATGGTCAGGTCGATTGGATTGGAATATTTTTCCTTTACGACACAATGAACGGAATACTCGTTCGCCGTATTTTTGTAATAATCTGCAAGGACAGAGACTTCATCCCGAAGCTGCATCCTTTTGTCCCGCATGTACTGGTCGATGTCTTCCCGGATCGGCTTTGAGATTCTGTTCTGAAAATAGCGGAGCGCTTCCTCTCCGGATTCTGTCAGAGAATAATAGGAAGTGTTGAGAACTGTCTCCTGACGGATCATTTTGCTCTCGATCAGTTCAGAAATTACAGATTGAAACGTAAAATAAGTAGTGTATCCGCGCTCCAGGATGTATTCGGAAATCTGTGAGTGAGTCAGTGGAAAATCCACCTTTTGAAGCATATACAGGATAATAAGCTTATACA
>CAYLPF010000215.1:0-3080 GCA_964385485.1 uncultured Lachnospiraceae bacterium
TCAGCCTCGATAAAAATGAGATAGACCTGCGGTATCTGGAGCAGATCGTGGATGAGAGCCAGACAGCGGCGCTGGCTTATATCCTGCAGTATGTGCTGGAAAAAATGGCCGACGGCAGGAAGACAGCCGCTTACCTTGCGGAGGAGGCATCGCGGAAGCTGGAAAAAGAAGGAATTTTATCCATGACGCCGAAAAACTATGGGGCAGGGGCTGCTGCCATGGTGCGCAAGCAGGAGATACTGGCATGCCTGTGCAGATACAGGCTGCTGGCGTAAAATGAAGCTTTTATACGGGTGAGAATGGAGTTCCCCATTATTTTATCAGGTCTCTTACTACTTCTCCCGCCAGGATCAATCCGGCCACAGAGGGGACAAATGCCGTGCTTCCGGGGATATCGCGCCGGTTCGTGCATTTATGCTTTGTCCCCGGCGGGCAGACGCAGTGTGTCCGGCAACTGATACTCATATCTTCAGACGGACGGATCGGCTTCTCGGTTGAATATACCACCTTCAGTTTCCGGATGCCCCGTTTCTTGCATTCATGCCGCATGACCTTTGCCAGTGGGCACATGGATGTCCTGTAGATATCCGCCACCTGAAATTTGGTGGGGTCAAGCTTGTTCCCGGCTCCCATGCAGCTGATAACCGGCACGCGGCATTTCTGTGCCTGCATGACGATCTCCAGTTTTGCCGTAACTGTATCCACCGCGTCTATGACGTAGGAATACTCCGAAAAGTCAAACTCATCCGCTGTCTCGGGGAGATAGAAACACTTCCTGACTTCCACCTGCGCTTCAGGATTGATTTCCAGGATCCGTTCCTTCATTACATCCGCTTTATATTTTCCGACGGTCTTTCTGGTCGCAATGATCTGGCGGTTCAGGTTCGTCAGGCAGATTTTGTCATCATCTACCAGCACGAAAGAGCCGATCCCGCTGCGGGCAAGCGCCTCCACAGCAAAGCCTCCCACGCCGCCGATACCGAAAACGGCGACCTTTGCCCTGTACAGCCTTTCCATGTTATCACTGCCAAGGAGCAGCTGTGTCCTTGAAAATTGATTCAGCATAATCCCTCTCCTCCATAATGCCGCTTGATTTATCATAGCAACCCAAAAAGTGGCGTTTTTTCCCGTTCAGTTGGCATTCGCCTTTTCCTTTGTAAGTGTCTCGTTCATGCTTCCCGTACGATATCCGCCTAAATCCAATGCAACGTAAGCAAATCCGAATTCCTTCAGGCGGGAATAAATACGGAGGCGGGTCTCTTCCTGCATCAATATTGGGAATTCCTCTGGCAGAACCTCGATCCTTGCAATGGTATTCGGATCCTGCCCGTGAATCCGCACACGCACCTGATGAAAGCCCATATCCAAAAGGCACTGCTCTGCCTTATCTACCATTCCAAGCCTCTTTTCACTGATGGTTTCGCCATAGACAAACCGGGACGAAAGGCAGGCGAAAGACTGCTTGTTCCATGTAGGAAGGCCCAATTCTCTGGAAAGCAGGCGGATTTCGTCCTTTGTAAGCTGTGCATAGCGCAGGGGACTGGTGATGCCAAGCTCTTCTACCGCGATCAGCCCGGGACGATAATCGCCGTTATCATCCATATTGGAGCCTTCGGCTACCGCGGCGAGGTTATTCTCCTTTGCAATGGCCAGGATCTTTTCAAACAGTTCATGCTTGCACAGGTAGCATCTGTTTTCAGGATTCTGGCGGAAACCGTCGATGTCCAGCTCCTCCGATTTTATGATGATATGGCGGATACCTTTATCAGCGCAGAATTTCTTTGCTTCCTCCAGCTCCCGTTTGGGGAAAGAGCAGGACGATGCAGTAACAGCTGCAACTCTGTCTCCAAGTACATCCGCCGCCGTCTGGAGCAGGAAAGTAGAATCCACGCCGCCGGAAAATGCGACGGCGGCGCTGCCGAGGCTTTTCAGGTAATCCTGTAATTTTTTATATTTTTCATGTATTTCATCCATCTTTTATTCTCCTTCTGCCGGATATATTTTTCTGTTTTAAGCTCCTTTTTCGAATGGGCGTAGAGGGGCTGTGAATTGCAACTCTTCGGTAAATCAGCAGATCACTGACCCTATTATAAGAGGTCTGCGTTGGAAACGCAAGCGCACTTATCAAAAGTCTGATAAGCTCGTAAGCCCGTAATGAAAAAACGATTGATTTTTTCCTGCTTTGATGATATCGTGATATTGTTTATATAACTGACGGAAGTGGAGAAAAGCGACATGGAAATGATTTCTTTGGAAAAGGAACTGAAGGAGAACAGCTACCCGGGCAGAGGGATTGTGATCGGAAGATCTGCGGATGGCACAAAGGCAGCGGCAGCGTATTTTATTATGGGCAGAAGCGAGAACAGCAGGAACCGTGTATTTGCCGAGGATGGAGAGGGGATCCGCACACAGGCCTTTGACCCGTCAAAGCTCACGGATCCGAGTCTTATCATCTATGCACCGGTTCGCGTGCTGGGCAATAAGACAATTGTGACGAACGGCGACCAGACGGATACCGTTTATGATGGAATGAAACAGGGGCTGACCTTTGAACAGTCACTGCGCAGCCGTGAGTTCGAGCCGGATGCTCCGAATTACACGCCGCGTATTTCCGGCATAATGCAGGTGGAGAAAGGGACGTACAGCTATGCGCTGTCTATTTTGAAGAGCAGCGACGGCAATCCAGCAGCCTGCAGCCGTTATACTTTTGATTATGAGAATTGCGTGGCAGGAGAAGGCCATTTTATCCATACTTATAAATGCGACGGGGATCCGCTGCCAAGCTTTGAGGGAGAGCCGAAGCTGGTGGCAATTCCGGATGATATGGAAGCATTTACCGATATGCTCTGGGAGAGTCTGAATGAGGACAATAAGGTATCCCTGTTCGTGCGGTATATTGATATCGCGACGGGGGCATATGAGACAAAGATCGTAAATAAAAACCGGTAAATTATTCCAACTGTGCGGTTGCAATCCGACAGCTCAATATGCAATCGAGCTGTCGGATCAGCAACCGCACAGCTGGAAATTATTATAATACAGGAGTGGATATTATGAATGAATTAGCACTGAAATACGGA
>CAYLPF010000216.1:0-3075 GCA_964385485.1 uncultured Lachnospiraceae bacterium
CGCTTCCTCCGTTCTTTTTAAATTATGCTGCAGTTCAGCCAGCCACGAAAACGAACCTCCGCCGAAGCTTCCTTTCGCATGTCCGGCAGCTGACAGAGAAGATTGCAGGACGGCCCTGCGGTCTTCCCGTCCCGGGACATTGCCGACTAAACCGTAACAAAATTATAGCACTTTACCTCCAAAAATCAATGTCGCCTATTGACGAAACATTCAAAAATGATTAATATATATATTAAATTTTAGCGCGTTAAAGTTTCATACTTTAACGTGAAAATATCATAATGGAGGATAATATCATGAAAAAAATGAAAATGGCCGCAGCGGTTGTGCTGACAATTGCGGCAGTTACTGTGCCGGTTACGGCAATGGCGGAAGATGAGGCAGTGAAAATCGGTTTTGTCCAGTTGGTCGATATGGCAGATGCGGTGCTGATGCATGACGCGTTTATGGAAACGATCGAGGCCTCCGGCAAAAACATTGAGGTGGATTTCCAGGATGCGGCCGGCGATCAGACTACTATGGCGACGATGCTGCAGTCCTTTGTTGACAAAGAGTATGATCTGGTAGTTCCCATGCTGACGCCTCCGGCTATCGCGGCGGCAACGATCTGTGAGGATATTCCGATGATTTTCATGTCCGTAACAGAACCGGTTTACGCAAATCTTCTTGAAGATATGGACGCGCCCACTGATATGATCACCGGAACCTCTAACCGGATTCCTGCCGAGCTTTCCCTGGCAGCGGCAGAGACGTTAAGCCCGGCAGGTGATAAAAAGTGCGTTATCCTGTATAATACAGACCAGGTGAACGCTGTGGCAACGAAGGACGGCGCGGTGGCATACTGTGAGGAAAATAACATTGCTTATGAAGAGATGTCTTACACGGACGTCAATACAGCCCTGCAGTCCGTACAGAGCCTGAATGCAGATGAAGTGGCTTATGTATATGTAGCATTGGATTCTACCATTGCCAATAACTTTAACCAGGTTGGAGAAGCGCTGAAGGAGCTTGGCATTCCTTCCTATACCGCGGCAGACGCTATGGTAACGGGCGGCGGGGCATTCTCCTACAGCATCGATTACGCAAAGATCGGTGAGATGACTGCAGATATGGTCCTTGACTGGTACGACGGAAAAGCATTGTCTGAGATGCCTGTTCAGAGAGTAGAAGATTTCACTCTTGTATATAATACAGACGTACTGGAATCGTTAGGTATCGCGGAGGAAGATGTGACCGCATACGCGGAAGCAGGCGGCGTTCCTTCAAAGGCAGTTACCACGGTGATCGCAAACTGATGGAGGTCGCAGACGTATGACAAACCAGATTTTGGGAGCTGTCATTTTAGGATTGATATATGGACAGATGGTTTTGGGGGTGTATATTACATTCCGCATTTTGAAGATCCCGGATCTGACGGTAGACGGTTCCGTTGTCCTGGGGATGAGCACCTGTGCTATGATCACCAGGGCAGGGCATCCGTTTCTGGCGCTTCTGGCGGCAGCGGCAGCAGGGATGGCGGCAGGTCTTTTCACCGGGATTTTGCAGACAAAAGTCAAAATACCGTCAATTCTTGCAGGTATTCTGACAATGACCGGTCTGTATTCCATTAATCTGCAGATTCAGGCAGGAAGCCCTAACGTGTCGCTTTTGGGTTGTGATACTGTTTTTCAGATATTTATCGACCGGATGCCCGGATTGGATAAAAATATTGTGCGGATAATCGTATCCGGGGTTATTACGGTTTTGCTTCTGCTATTTGTCATCTGGTTTTTTAAAACCCGGCTGGGACTGTATATTCGTACCACCGGTGATAATGAGGATATGGTACGCGCTTCTTCTATCAACGCGGACATGATGAAGCTGGCAGCCCTGGCGATTTCCAACGGGGCAGTAGCGCTTTCCGGGGCGGTGTATTCCCATTACATGGGGTATGCGGATGTGACAGCAGGTTCAGGAACAGTGGTATCCGGATTTGCATCCGTGATCATTGGAGACGCGGTAGTCGGATGTGTCCTGATGATACTGGGAACGGTATTTAAGGAAATGAAAAATAAAAAAGGAAGCGTGACAACCGGACTGATCGCCGCGGTAATAGGATCGGTTTCTTACCGTGTGATCGTAGCGCTGGCTATTAATACAAATATCCTGCCCAGCCATTTTCTGAAGCTGGTTACGGTTGTAATTATCATTATTGCGCTTGCTGTAGGACCTGCAAGAGACTGGCTGGTCGCGTCATCCAACCGGAGAAGGAGGGAAAAGGAAAATGCTTGACATTCAGAACATTTCAAAGACCTTCTACCCCGGAACAGTGAATGAAAAGAAAGCGCTGAAAGGCGTGACCCTCCATCTGGATAAGGGGGATTTTGTCTCCGTGATCGGCTCCAACGGAGCGGGGAAGTCTACGCTGTTTAACGCGATCGCAGGCGTTTGGACTACGGATACCGGACATATTTATATTGACGGTGAAGATGTGACGTTTAAATCAGAACCGTATCGTTCCAGGTTTATCGGAAGGATCTTCCAGGATCCGATGAAGGGATCCTCCCCGGGACTGACGATTGAGGAGAATCTGGCCATTGCCTATTCCACCAGCCGGCCAGGGCTTCTGGGAAGGGCGATTACGCATAAAGAGCGGGATTTTTTCAGGGAAACACTGTCCGGTCTGGGAATGGGCCTGGAGGATCGGCTGAAGACGCCCATGGGAACGCTCTCCGGCGGACAGCGCCAGGCAGTAACGCTTCTGATGGCCACGCTGGTAACTCCGAAGATCCTGCTGCTCGATGAACATACGGCGGCGCTGGATCCTCTGACCGCGGAGAAGGTACTTGAGATCACCCGAAGGATCGTGGAGGAACGGAAGATAACTACCCTGGCCATTACCCACAATATGTCCAGCAGCCTGGAGATGGGGAACCGCACGATCCTCATGGATGATGGAAATATTGCCATTGACTTAAAAGGTAAAGAACGGGAAAACATGGATGTGGACCGTCTGTTACACCTGTATCGGAAAATCAAGGGACAGAATTTTGACAATGACAGGATGCTGTTATCCTGATGCAGGCTGTAAATATC
>CAYLPF010000217.1:0-3062 GCA_964385485.1 uncultured Lachnospiraceae bacterium
TATCGCCTGTTACAAGCGGAACGCCCAGCTCACGGATGATAGCGTCGCCGAGATGTCCATAGCACGGAGCTTCGTACGGTACCGCACCATCTATATATTTCAGAACTTCGATGAACTCTGCGCAGAGGGCTGTCGCTACACCTGACATAAATACGTCATGCAGCTTCTTTTCCCTTGTCATAAGAGTCTTAACTACGCCGAGAGCTTCCTTCAGCTCGCCAAGATTGTTTATCTTGGTACCTGTTACACCATAATAACACGGAAGGCTGTACGCGGTATCCGGGAAGGAAACAGCCTTGTCAGCGCCATGCTGAGCAATGGCCGCGTCAATTGCCCCCTCAGTCAATCCGTATACTGTATCATTTCCGCTAAATACAACATCAAATAAAGTCACTGTTCTACCTCCACAATAATAAATAAACTTTTCATCAGATTGCTATTGACGTCCGTTTTTTCTCAATGTCCGCAATGATTGCGTCCCCCAGCTCTGCAAGATCGGAGGAAACCGTATGTTTTGCCTCTTCGCCATCCTTCAGTCCGCTGGCCGCAACCACGTCCTCCAGAGAACCTTCAAATGGCATAATGCCAATGAAAGTGTCCACGCCAAGCCCGGTAAAAGCATTTCCCAGCTCCACCGCCTGCGCAGATACCCCGGCAGCATCACAGCCTGCCAGCGGCAATGCAGAAACGGCCAGTCCGGAATCTGCAGAAAGCGCCTGGGCTATGGCGATGACATTACCGATGTTCTCAAGGCCTCCAAGCGGAAGCACCGGAGGGATCTCTGCCAGTTCGCAGACTCTCTTCAGGCCCGCCCCGCAAAGGTTCTTCGCTTCCGGAGCCAGAAGTCCGGCATCCTGCGCCACAGTAACCGGATATCCGATCGCAAGCAGCACAATGTCATTCCCGATCAGTTTTTTCATCAAAGCCACATATTCCTTTGTGTCCCTGACCTCGGAGCCGTCGCATCCGATCATGACAACCGCTCCGCGTAAAACACCGGAAGTAATACATTCCAGTAATGGTTTGGTAGTCCCGGCAGCGTCTACCTGTGAACTACATACTTCGTCCAGCGCATGGATAATATCGCTGACTTCCAGTTTTGGTAATCCTGATTCGCTCATTTTTTTCGCCTCTTTCTGAATTATTTTTTTAGAATCTTTGATTCCTCCGCCAACATATCGGCGGAAAAGCACTTAACCGTCCTTTTCCTCCCATATGGTATATTGTA
Organism: uncultured Lachnospiraceae bacterium; assembly: GCA_964385485.1. GTDB lineage: Bacteria > Bacillota > Clostridia > Lachnospirales > Lachnospiraceae > Choladousia. Next base: position 1,229 of record CAYLPF010000217.1, read on the forward strand.
AATCATCGGCTTACGCCTCCGACTTATCAATCAGTTCCTTGATATGTCTGATTTCTTCCACTGCCGATTTACTGAAATCATACGGTGATGAGCCACTTCTGTCCGCATCAATAATTTCAGGATTGTAATGAACAAATCCAAGAAGATCCGCCTCGGGAATCCGTGAACGAATGAACTCTTCATCCCCTGCGTCTCTCACTTTATTACCAACCACACGCACCTGCTTCACTCCGAGCTCGGCGGCCAGACGTTTTACATTCTGATAAGTCTGGATACTTCTCGCCCCGGGCTCGATCACCACAACAAACTGGTCCATCCCGGATGTGGTGCCGCGGCCAAGATGCTCCAGTCCTGCCTCCATATCGAGGATCACTACATCCTCTCTGTGCAGCACCAGATTGTTGATGATCCGCTTGAGCATCACATGCTCAGGGCAGACACAGCCGCTGCCGGCCGTATCCACAGTGCCAAGCACCAGCAGCTTTACCCCGTTGCACACCCGGCCGTAGGTGTCGGGAATATCGCTGACCTTGGGATTGATACGGTAAAACTTATTATCCGCATTTGCCCCGGTGCGTTCCTCGATTAATTTGCGCATTTTTGTAATTGGTACAATTTGCTCCAGTTCTTCCTCTGAAAAACCCAGCGCCAGTCCAAGATTCGCATCGGGATCCACGTCCGCCGCCAGGACCGGGCGGCCTTCCTCTGCGTATAATCTTGCCAGAGTTGCGGCAAAAGTAGTTTTTCCGACTCCGCCCTTACCGGTAATAGCAATCTTCATGCTTCAGTCACCTCATAATCTTACTTTCTGCCATCCGAAGCATCAGATCCCAACTGCCTCTCTCTTCTCCTCGATCCGTTCGATCATCCGGTCGCCGAGCTTATCAATATCCTTTTCTACCGTATAAGCAGCCTCGACCCAATCTCTGATGCCTCCGGTCAGGAGAGCTTCCACCTCAGATGAACCGCTTACATACGGGTCTACTCCGAGGAAAGTATCGATACCGGTCGCCACTACATAGTTACCGATGGAAACAGCCTTCTCGGACATCCACTCGGGAGCACAGCCTACAACCGGAAGCTGCGAAATATTCATGCCGGAATCCTTGGCCAGCTCGGCAACAAGGTTCATCATACGGCTGATATCTACGCAGGAACCCATGTGAAGCACCGGCGGGATATCTGCCAGCTCACATACTCTCTTAAGGCCGTCGCCGCAGAGTTCTTTTGCTCTCTTATCCATCAGTCCGGCTCTGGCGGCAGCCTGTGCGGAACATCCGGAAGCCACAATAACAATGTCGTTCGCGATCAGCTTTTTCATAAGTTCAACGTGGGCGGTATCCGGACGGATCTTCGGGTTATTACATCCGACCATAGCTACCGCGCCGCGGATAACGCCGGAAGTGATGCATTCGACGAGCGGTTTGGTCGTCCCGGTCACATCTACCTGAGAGTTTGTAACGCCGTCGAGCGTCTTAATGATACCTTCTAACGAATACCCAACGGTTGCCTTCTGCTTCATATCCGGGATATGAACGAGCTCCGGCTTCCTGTTCTTGAAATTGTCAATCGCCATCTTAACGATGGTTTTTGCATTCTCTGCCGCATTCTCCCTTGAGAACCGGATATATTCGGAATCCGGCATCTGCGCGATCGGAGATGTCGTCACAAATTTTGTATGGAAGCATTTGGAAAGCGGTCCAAGTGCCGGGAAGATACACTGTACATCAACTACGATCACCTCACAGGCGCCTGTCAGCACAACGTTCTCCTGCTGCAGGAAGTTTCCTGCCATCGGGATACCGCGGCGCATCGCGACCTCATTCGACGTACA
>CAYLPF010000218.1:0-3036 GCA_964385485.1 uncultured Lachnospiraceae bacterium
ACGTGGATATCGGCGATGTCATGGAGCTTGTTCCGGAAACGAAACAGGATGACGGACGATTATAAAATATTGATCGACGGAAAGCCGACGGACGGCATCCCGGCAAGGGAGGCCATCCTGCAATCTTATCAGCCGCAGGGTGTCTGCGTCCAGTTTGAGTAACTATAAAACATAAACCGTAAATCATAGGAATATAATGGAGGATTAAAATATGCGGACAATTAAAAAACGTCATTTTACCGGAGCACCCAGCCAGAAACTTCAGCCGTATGAGCTGCCCCACAGACTTTTAGCGCGGAAAGCTGCTGCGGAGGGGATGGTGCTTCTGAAAAACGAAAATCACACTCTGCCTCTTGCCCCAGGCAGCAAAATCGCTCTTTTTGGCTCGGGGGCAGGCAAGACCATCAAAGGCGGCACCGGCTCCGGCGATGTGAATGAACGCGACAGTGTATCTATTTATGACGGACTGAGAAACGCGGGATATCAGATCACGAATCCCCAGTGGGTACAAGAATATGAGGATATCTACACGAAGGCAAGGCTGGCCTGGAAGAATGATATCTTGCAGCGGGCCGGGGATGATGCTATGCAGTTTTTTGGAGTGTATTCCACCATGCCATTCCATTTGCCGGCAGGTCCCAAGGCGTGTGCATCCGAGACAGATACCGCTATTTATGTGATCAGCCGCATAGCCGGGGAGGGCTGCGACCGTTTTTGCCAGGCCGGAGATTATTTCCTCACGGCGGAGGAAAATGCGATGCTGAAGGATATCTGCGAAATGTACCAGAAGGTGATCGTGGCAGTGAATACGGGTGGCCTGATTGATCTGTCGTTTATGGACGAATACTCCAATATCGGTGCGCTTCTTTATATCATGCAGCCCGGAATGGAGGGAGGGAATGCGTTTGCCGATATTATCAGTGGCGAGGTGGTTCCCAGCGGGAAGCTGACAGATAGCTGGGCATTCCGGTATGAGGATTATCCGAACTCTGCGACATTTTCCCACAATAATGGAAATGTAGAGGATGAATATTATGAAGAAGGGATTTATGTAGGGTACCGCTACTTTGATTCATTTGAGGTGCCGGTGCGGTATGGCTTTGGATATGGTATTTCCTATACGGATTTTGAAACAGAGGTGACAGGAGTCGCTGTAAAGGGCAAAGCTGCGCCGGAAATTTCTGTATCTGTGAAAGTGACTAATTCCGGGGCTGTATACAGTGGAAGAGAGGTTGTACAGGTCTATGTCTCGGCGCCGGATGGGAGGCTGGAGAAGGAATATCGCAGACTTTGCGGATTCGCGAAGACAGAAGCGCTGTCACCCGGGGAGAGCCAGGAGCTCCAGATCTGCTTCCCGGTATATCAGATGGCGTCCTATGACGATGGAGCAAGTGCATGGATCCTGGAGCCGGGCTGCTACGGCATCTGGGTGGGGAATTCTCTCCGGGAAAGTGCCCTGGCGGCGCTGCTGCGGTTGAATGCAGAGAAGCTCCTTGTAAAAACGGATCACATCTGCCCGCTGCGCACGGAGCTTAAGGAGCTGACATTGCCAGCCCAAAAGCGCCAGGCGCGCGATCGGGCATGGCAGGATGCGGCCAAAGCTCAGGGGCTTCCGATCCTTGCACTGGATCTCGCCGCAGTGCAGATGGAGCGGATCGATTATTCAGATAAACCGGAGGATCCGGCGGATGAGGCTGTACAGCTCGTGGACAAGCTGGATGTGGAGCAGATGATCCGGCTGGCCACCGGCGATCCGGGCAAAGGCCAGGGTGGGAATCTTGGCTCTTCCGGGATATCCGTGCCGGGTTCCGCAGGGGAGACCAGCTCCTGTGCGATGGAGCAGGGGATCCCCAATATTGTGCTGGCGGACGGCCCGGCGGGGCTGCGGCTGAATCAGATATACCATGTGAAGGACGGAGCGGTACTGATGTCTCCCTTTGAGGCCAGCCTGGAACACGGCTTTTTCTGTGAGAAGCAGGAGCACGAGGGAGAAGCATATTATCAGTATTGTACGGCGATTCCCATTGGTACCCTGTTGGCTCAGACCTGGGATGAAAAGTTAGTGCGGGAGATCGGCGCATGTATCGGGGACGAGATGCAGCGTTTTGGCGTGGATCTGTGGCTGGCTCCCGGGATGAATATCCACCGGAATCCCCTTTGCGGAAGGAATTTCGAATACTATTCGGAAGATCCCCTTGTCAGCGGAAGAATCGCTGCTGCCATGATCCGGGGGGTACAGAGTGCGGCAGGCTGTGGCACGACGGTCAAGCATTTTGCGTGCAACAATCAGGAAGATAACCGGATGGGTTCCAACAGCATCGTCTCGGAGCGGGCGCTGCGCGAGATTTATCTGAAAGGGTTTGAGATCGCCATAAAGGAGGCTCATCCATTGTCGATCATGACCAGCTACAATCTGATCAACGGAGTCCACGCCGCGAATAACTATGATATCTGTACAAAGGCGGCCCGTAAGGAGTGGGGCTTTGACGGCGTGATCATGACCGACTGGACCACTACAGAAAACGGCGATGACTGCACGGCGGCGGGCTGTATGCGCGCGGGCAACGATCTGGTCATGCCCGGAAAACTCTCGGATCACGAAAATATCCGGAAGGAATTAAATGCAGGTACGCTCCAGGAAAAACAGCTCAGGGCGTGTATTGTCCGGCTGGTCAGCGTCATCCTGCGGTCGGGGCAGTATGAAATAATGGAAGAAGATTAAGCTTCGGGAAATACATTTTCTGAATCTGCCCAAAGGAGGTAAGCCCATGCACTACGTAATCGGTGACATCCACGGGCACACCCCGACCATTTCCGCGAATTATATTCTTGGGGCGGCAGCTGTCATGGAAAGAAAGTACGCTATCCGCCCCGGTGTGATTTGCTACAAAGAAAATGACATCAACATCGACGGCGGCTGCTTCTACGGACAAGGCCAGGAAATCCCCGCGTTCCTATGTGCGATCTGCCTGGAAACGCTGGAGGAAATCTATCTGCGGGATGTCAAAGCCCAGCTGATACATCAGAACCCCGGCC
>CAYLPF010000219.1:0-3029 GCA_964385485.1 uncultured Lachnospiraceae bacterium
TGCAGACCTCACTGCGCTTCTATCTTCCCATAAAGCACCGCCGCATGACATCCCATAGCCACAGCCAGCGCCAGGAACAGAAACATCCACAGTCCCTCCTGATCTTCCCCCCAGTTCGCCGCCCCCGAGATCCACTGCGGCGGGTACAGCCACAGCGCATCCGGAAAATACCGTTCCTGCAGGATCATACAGAAATAATATCCGACAAAGGGGATGCCAAAGGCAAGATACGCGGAGCCGCCCAGCGCCCCGCAGACGCCGCCGAGGGAAGCAAAGATCGATGCGATGAGGCCGCAGCGAAGAAGCGGAAGCAATACGCCAAGCACATCCTCCATCGCTGGAATCCCCCGCTTTTCCAACGGGAAAAACGCCAGGAAATAACCAAACATCACCGCCGCTCCCGCTCCAAGCCACACAAGGAAGCCGCTCAGGGCGACGGCAAGGATCTTGTTTTCCACGTAGCACCTTCTTCCGATGCGCGGAAGAGCCGTTTTCAAAAATCCGCTTTTCCATTCTGACAGAAAAGAGTCGCTCCACGGCAGTACCGCCGTCACCGGCAGAAGATAGCAGGCCACCTTAGACATCAGAGCCGCCTTTTCCAGCGCAAGGAACTGTCCGGTATCCAGCACATTTTTTGTATCCGGCCACGATGTCCCGAGCACGATCCCCGCCATGCACAGAAGAAATGCCGCAAGAAAACCACGTCCGGATACCATACGCCGAAATTCACATCCCATATCAGCTCCTTTCCCCCAGGAACCGGAAGCTGTAACCGCGCAGCGCACGCATACAGACAGATACCAGGAGCATCAGGATTCCCAAAAATATGAGGCACGACTGCGCCACAGTGGGCATCCGGTCATATCCGAAATTATGCTTCGCGTATGTCACATGGCTTAACGGGCTGATCCAACTGATCAGTACATTGATCTTATACATTTCATAGCTCTCCAGATGGAGGATCGATCCCAGCACCTTTGGTTCCAGCAAAAAACCGTACATGCTGTAAAGAAGTCCAAGAAGCATTCCGCGGTTGCCTCCCAGAAGGAGATTCCCCGCAAGGATCAGAAAGCTCAGGCAGAGAATGTACAGGAGCAGAAGTCCCGCTACCTGCGCCATGCATTCATACGGAGTGATGCTTTCCATTACCTTCACCGTAGACGGAACGCCAAGCTCCTCCCCAAGCTTTGAATAGGCAAGCATGGCAGCCGTATCGCTCCAGATGTTTCCGGTATAGCTCATTTTCATACAAAGAATAACCGTTACGAGAAACAGGAACACAGTGTACAGCGCGGAAACGCAGATCACGTAGACAAACTGGCCCGCAAGCCATATTTTCTTCGTCGTGCGGTACAGATAATATGGCGTCACGCTGCTCATCTGCGGCAGATCCGAGAAAAGCAGGAGCAGCAGGATAGAGCTCAGCAGGATGGAACTCCCATCCCCGAAGGTCCACAGAAACGGTTCCGCAAGCTGTACAGGGGTGCCGTAGGCTTCGATCACTGTCATCACCCTCGTACTCAGCAGGTAACAGAGCACCAGGCCCAGCAGAAACGTCAGGATAACCTTCGGATTTTTCCAGAATCCCCGGAAATTAAAGCGAACAACGGACAATACCTGCATCAGTAACCCAGATCCAGATCAATAATGCTCCCATCTACCGCATTGATGGTCAGATAACTCTGATATTTTTCACAATAATAACTATGATACGTTGTGCCGTTATCGTCCACGCTGCTCTCCGTACTGCCAAAGAAATTCCATACCGGCACGAGAAGACCGCTCTGGGAATCGGCAGCCGGCTCATAAATACGGCCATATCCAAAGACAATGCGGTCAATGTAATACGTCCGGAAATTCTCATAATTCAGAACGTCCGCATTCTGAATCTGCATCATCTTTTCATAAATTGACAAGATCTCAGAGAAAGGCATCAGTTCCACGTTTTCTATCCCCGTCTCACCGACATCATACAGATTCAAAAGCTCTACATTCTCAATTCCATCCTTTGAGACAATGATATCCAGACGTTCATACGACCATGTTTCCATCTCACTGTCCATATCCTCCAGCGCACCGCCGTAGGAACTTGTATATGTTACAGGAATGCCGTTCACATTTCTTGTGTAATGCAGGATATAGCCCGTGTTTGTCTGACGCTGCCGTTTGTATCCGGTGTCCTGAAAATCTTCGTCTGACTCATAAAACTGCAGAGCATAATCCCAGCCGTTCACCTTCATATCCTCCAGGCCGATCTGTTTCAGCTTTTCTTCCGCGATATTCTGTGCGTCCTCCAGGGAGATCCCCGCGTCCTCTCTGACTTCTTCCTCAGTCGGAAGATCTGTTTCACTCGCATTTAGATCACTCCAGCCCGACCAGTACCAGCCATACTCACCCCACTTTTCAATATCCGGTATTTTTTTGATCTTTATCTCCATCGGAAGACTTGAGTATCTGCTCAGATTGTATGAATAGTATGTTCCGTCTTCCATGAGTACAATTCCACTGAAGATGTCATCATCCGTACCCGTTTCTCCGTCCCCGTAATCATATGGCAGGCCGAATTGCGGATGTACCTCTTCCAGAGTGCGCTCGTCCGGTGCGGTTGCGATGTTCTGCTCCGCGGCTTCAATCGCCGCATTCAGGTCATACACATAATTTCCGTCTGAATCCGTCCCCATATTGTACGGATCCAGATTCCCCTGCGCAGCGTAGCCCTTCAGCTCCTCCAGCCGTTCCTGCCAGTCAGACTTTGTCATCTGATAGAATCCATGTGCGCTGTAAATAACGGCATCCCCGAAAAACGTATCCGTGACCTGGTCGATCAGCTCCTGCTCAAAGGGCCGCTGGCTCACCGCGATCGTCGAAACTTTTTCGCCATCCGGTATCTCCACTGCTGCATCCGTCAGGATCTTCAGTTTCCCCGTGGCATCTGTCGATTCATTCTGATACGTTTCCGGCGCCCCAAGGCGGGTGCGCAGCAAATTTTCCGCTGTATCCGCGTCTCCCACAGAACCGGCATTGTCCCC
>CAYLPF010000220.1:0-3004 GCA_964385485.1 uncultured Lachnospiraceae bacterium
GAGCGACGCATTCGTAATGCGTAGGTCGTGGGTTCAAGTCCCATTTCCAGCTGATGAAAGAGTCCCGTTAAGTGGGACTCTTTCTGTGTTATAGGAACTTCTGCCTGGCAGGTATGGTTTGTATTGGCTCAGACTGTAACAGTTGATGCCAGGTTTACGGGCGGGGTATTTAATAACCTTGCTATTATATCTCTGCGGAGATATAATTGAGAAGAGATGAAGTTGACACAGAGAGCTTGCATGGCTATCGGGTGTCAGGCTAAGGCAGATTCGGCTTTTGGAGGAAAGAGTATTATGCAAAAACCATTTTTTGAGGTATTCCCGGTGCTGGATCTCGGCGACAGCCTTCGCGGTCTGCTGGAATTTGTCCGGATCAGCCGCATTACGCTGAACCGGGAACATACCTTTATGCGGGTCTATCTGGAGAGTGAAAAGCTGATCTATAAGAAGGATATTCTGAGTATCGAGCAGGCCATCAAAGATCAGCTCTTTTATGATGCCACAATGACGGTAAAGATCATTGAAAAATTTCATCTGTCGAAGCAGTACACGCCCCGCAATCTGATGAGTGTCTATGAGGACAGCATTTTGCTGGAGCTGAAGAATTATAATGCGCTGCTGTACAGCCTTCTCCGGGAGTCGGAGAAGGAGTTTACGGCCGACGATACGCTTTGCCTGCGTGTGCCGGACACGGTGATCGCAGACAGTAAGCAGGAAGAGCTGCTGTCTATTCTGGAGAAGATTTTCTGCGAACGCTGCGGCATGAATTTTCATGTCAGCGCACAGAGGGTGGAGCCGAAGACAAATAAAAAGCGGAAAATGCAGGAGCTTGAGCTGGAGCAGGAAGTTGCTGCGATTGCCCGGAATTATGCTGCAGTGAAGGAGAACGGGAGCCGGAACCAGGATGAGGCAGAAAAAGCCGCATCCTCAAAATCAGTGAAAAAACAGCCGGAGGAGAAGAAGCCGTTCTCAAAGCAGGAAGCTGCGAAGGAAACTCCGGGGAAAATGAGCTTTTATCAGTCAAAAGACCGCTTCGGGGGCCGTCGTTCGGACAATCCTGATGTGATATATGGCAGAGATTTTGACGGAGAAGTGACTGCGATCGAGTCCATTACGGGAGAGATCGGCGGCGTGATTGTCCGGGGGCAGGTGCTTTCCGTGGAGCTTCGGGAGCTGCGAAATGAAAAAACACTGTTTGTTTTCAGCATTACAGACTTTACGGACTCTATCGGGATCAAGCTGTTTACAACAAATGAGCAGGCTGCGGAGCTGTCGGATTCTATCAGAGCCGGTGTTTTCCTGATGCTGAACGGTGTTACGACGATCGACCGTTTTGACAGCCAGCTTACGATCGGAAATATCAGGGGAATCAAGAAGATTGCGGATTTCAGAGAAAAACGCATGGATACATACGCGCAGAAGCGTGTGGAACTGCATTGCCATACGAAGATGAGCGATATGGATGGCGTTTCCGATGTGAAGGATATTATCAGAAGGGCCATCGAGTGGGGGCACCCTGCTATCGCCATCACGGATCATGGCGCGGTGCAGGCTTTCCCGGATGCGAACCATGCGGCCCCGGGTGACGGCAGCTTCAAGGTCATTTACGGTATGGAGGCATATCTGGTGGATGACCTGAAGGAGATCGCGGTGAACACAAAGGGACAGACCATCCGGGAAAAATTTGTGGTGTTCGATCTGGAGACTACCGGCTTTTCACCGGAGCAGAACAGGATCATCGAGATAGGAGCCGTCAAGGTGGAGGGAGGCAAAATTACTGACAGGTTCAGTACCTTTGTCAATCCGCAGGTGCCGATTCCTTTCCGGATCGAGGAACTGACGGGTATCAACGACAATATGGTGCTGGATGCCCCTGCGATTGAAGAGATCCTGCCGGAATTCATGCAGTTCAGTGAAGGGTGCATTATGGTGGCGCACAACGCCTCCTTTGATATGAGCTTTATTGATATAAATTGCCAGCGGCAGGGAATTGTGTGTGACAAAACAGTGGTGGATACTGTGGCCATGGCCAGAGTGCTGCTTCCGAACCTGAACCGTTTTAAGCTGGATACGGTGGCGAAGGCGCTGGGAGTTTCGCTGGAGAACCATCACAGAGCCGTAGATGACGCGGCGTGTACAGCAGAGATTTTTGTGAAGTTTCTGGATATGCTGCAGAAGCAGGGTGTAGAGACGCTGGACGAGCTGAATGCGATGGGGAAGGCCTCTGTGAATCAGATCAAAAAGCTCCCGACGTACCATGCGATCATACTTGCAAAGAATGACGTGGGCCGCGTAAATCTTTACCGCCTTGTTTCCTGGTCGCATCTGCAATATTATAACCGCCGGCCAAGAGTGCCCAAAAGCGTGCTGCAAAAATACCGGGAAGGTTTGATCCTGGGCTCTGCCTGTGAAGCGGGAGAGCTGTATCAGGCGCTGCTTAGGGGCAGCCCGGAGCAGGAGATCGCAAGGCTCGTGGACTTCTATGATTATCTGGAGATCCAGCCATTAGGCAACAATATGTTCATGACAAGAGAGGATCATGAAGACCGCAGGACGGTGGATGACCTGATCGAACTGAACAGGCGCATTGTGGAGCTGGGAGAGCGGTTTGGAAAGCCTGTGGTTGCTACCTGCGATGTTCATTTCCTTGACCCGCAGGACGAAGTGTACCGCAGGATCATTATGGCCAGCAAGGGCTTTAAGGATGCGGATGAGCAGGCGCCGCTTTATTTTCGGACCACGGAGGAAATGCTGAAGGAGTTTGCTTATCTCGGTGAGGAGAAGGCCCATGAGGTGGTCATTGACAATACGATAAAGATTGCGAATATGTGCGAGAGGATATCTCCGGTAAGGCCGGATAAATGTCCGCCGATCATTGAAAATTCAGACCAGATCCTGCGTAACCTCTGTTACGAAAAGGCGCATGAGATCTACGGCGAAGAACTGCCTGAGGTGGTTTCCGAGCGGCTGGAGCGTGAGCTGCACTCTATTATTTCCAACGGAT
>CAYLPF010000221.1:0-2980 GCA_964385485.1 uncultured Lachnospiraceae bacterium
ATGGAAAAGAATACATTTGAAAGGATATACGACATTGTATGCCAGATTCCGTATGGTAAGGTGGCTACGTACGGGCAGGTGGCTGCCCTGGCCGGCAACAAAAGGCTGTCCCGGGTGGTGGGTTACGCCTTACATGTTAACCCGGATCCCGGCAGGATCCCGTGTTACCGCGTCGTGAACCGCTTTGGCGAGGTGTCGGGCGCCTTTGCGTTTGGCGGCGGCAACCGGCAGACAGAACTCTTGAAGGCGGAGGGCGTGGAGTTCAGGGACGGCAGAGTGGACATGAAAAAATACCAATGGAAGAAAGTGATTTTTTGAGGGAAAGAAAATATATGGATTATGAAGTTTCAGGCAGAGAAACAGAACAGGAACAGCAGAAGGAAAAAGCAGAGGCGGAGCATGATTTTTCAAAGGGGAGCGTGAGCCATCATATCATGATGCAGGCGGTTCCCCTTATGATCGCGCAGGTGCTTCAGCTTCTCTATAATGTAGTAGACAGAATCTATATCGGGCATCTGCCCGGGGCAAACGGCCTTGCACTGACCGGAATCGGCCTGGTGTTTCCTATTGTATCGCTGATCAGCGCTTTTACGAATCTTTTCGGTATGGGAGGTGCGCCGTTGTGCTCCATCAGAAGAGGCGAGGGAAGAACGGATGAGGCAGAGCGGATCATGGGAAATTCCGCCGTTTTGCTGTTCGGGACTTCCTTTTTTCTGATGCTGCTGTGCTATATATTGAAACGGCCTGTACTGTATATGCTGGGAGCCAGTGACGCAACGTATCCGTATGCGAATACATATCTGGTCATTTACCTGCTTGGAACAGTATTTTTTATGCTTGGAAATGGAATGAACAATTTCATAACCTCCCAGGGATTTCCGAGAATTGCCATGTGTACGACGCTTCTGGGAGCTGTCATAAACCTGATCCTGGATCCGATCCTGATCTTCGGGCTGGGTATGGGAATAGAAGGAGCTGCGATCGCTACTGTGTTTGCGCAGTTTGTGTCAGCCGTATGGGTTCTGAAATTCCTGACAGGGGAAAAGGCGATCCTGCGCCTGAAAAGAAAATATTTTTCCCTGGACTGGAAGCTGGTCGGCGATATTACAGCGCTGGGAATGTCCGGTTTTATCATGCAGGCGACAAACAGTGTGGCACAGATTGCCTGCAATGCGATGCTGAGCATTTACGGTGGAGATCTGTATATTGGAATCATGACGATCCTGAATTCGGTGAGGGAAATACTCAGTATGCCGGTGCAGGGAATCACAAGCGGTTCACAGCCGGTACTTGGATTTAATTACGGGGCCAGAAAATACAAACGGATCCGCAGTGGAATCCGTTTCATGACAGTGGCGGGCGGCGCGTATACAGTGGCGGCGTGGATCGTGCTCATGCTGTTTCCGAGGCCGTTCCTCGCTCTGTTTACAGGAAACCGTGAGATGATAGAAACCGGGATACGGTCTTTACACCTGTATTTCGGAGGCTTCGTATTTATGTTATTTCAGTTTTCCGGACAGTCCGTTTTTGTCGCGCTCGGCAAGTCGAAGAGGGCGGTGTTTTTCTCGCTGTTCCGCAAGGTGGTCATCGTCCTGCCTCTTACGGTTTTACTGCCGCGGTTCATGTCAGATCCGGTGGCCGGTATTTTCCTGGCGGAGCCGATCTCCAATGTGATCGGCGGATTGGCGTGCTTTGGGACAATGTACGTTACCGTATACAGAAAACTTGGAGGCGAGCCGGACAGACTTTCACTGAATCGTATGCAATAGCTGAATCCGGCACATTACAGCTTTTTCATGGCTGTTTCGATGGCGGCGACTGAATTCTGCACTGTTTTATGGCTTACATTGACTGTAATGTGGGCATATTTTTCATAAAGCGGGATACGCTCCTTATACAGATCGAGAAGGGTCTGGCCCGGTTCAAATACAACTCCGCGCTTTGACAGGTCGCCGAGACGCCGCTCCAGTGTGGCGCAGCTTACTTTCAGGTAGACAACAGTACTGATGGTGCGCAAATGCTCCATGGCCTTCGGGCCGTATACGACGCTGCCGCCGGTGGCGATGACGCAGTGTTCCGCCTGGATTTGGCTGTTTACGCGTTCCTCGATGCGGCGGAATTCCTCGTTACCTGTATCCCGCATGATCTCCCAGAGAAGCTTGCCCTCCGATTTCTGGATCAGAAGATCCGAATCAATAAAGTCATATCCCAGAACCTTGGCCAGCACGACCCCTATCGTACTTTTTCCGGCTCCGGGCATTCCGATTAAAGTTATATTATTCTTTTGCATATCGTGTTCCTTTTCCTAAGATGTTTGATCTTTGCAGCCTGACATCGGCCATGAGTATCGCGTTATGATATACAGATGATGCTTTTCACTTTCCCAATAACTCAGGAACTGTTCAGAAATAACTTTTACATAATGCGCAGCACGGAGTAATCGACTTTCGTATAGTGCGCCTGCGAAGCGGGCATGGAAGTTTAGCCGAATATGGCGCCAAGGGCTCCGAACAGTCCGGCGCTTGCGGCCCCCATGATAATTCCGGCCAGAATGACTCCCAGCATGACAGCAATAATACTGGACTTAAAGTCCATGTCAAGCAGGCTGGCAGCCAGCGTACCCGTCCACGCTCCGGTGCCGGGAAGCGGAATGCCGACAAACAGCATCAGGGCGACAAAAAGACCGCGTCCGGCGGTTGCCTGAAGTTTTTTCCCGCCCTTTTCCCCTTTTTCAAGACAGAAAGTAAAAAATCCGCCGATAACCGGCTTGTCCTTACCCCAGACCAGTACCTTGCGGGCAAAAAGATAGATGATGGGTACCGGAAGCATATTTCCGATGATAGCAATAATATAAGAAGGAAGCACAGGAAGTCCCATGCCGATGGCATAGGGGATCGCTGCACGAAGCTCGATCAGGGGTACCATGGAAATAAAAAATACAATTGCGTAATTGATCATAAAAGGCTCCTTTATTCTTAAG
>CAYLPF010000222.1:0-2980 GCA_964385485.1 uncultured Lachnospiraceae bacterium
TATTCCTTTATGCGCGTGAAGCTCTGACGGCCGCGGATAAAAAATTAATGGTGGTGTAACATATTTGAAAGAACAGACAAAAGTGACCTTCACAAAGGAAGAGCTGGCGGCAGCAGTCAATGTCCCGGCTGTTGTAGAACAGGATTTAAAGCGGATCATCAGTGAACGGCTGGAGCAGTGCGGGTTTTATTTCCGCGTATTCTCCCGCATCAAGACTGCGGCTTCTATGGCGCGTAAGTTTGAGATGAAGGAATATGGGGAAGACCGGAAGCTGCAGGATCTGGTAGGCGTACGTATCAATCTGTATTTTGATGATGATGTGGACATCTGTAAGACTGTTATGGAGCATTCCTTTGAAGTTGTCGGGTGGTCTGCGTCAGAGCGCGGCGAAGCGGAATTCAAACCGTCGAAGCTGAACGGAGTCTTTCGTCTGCCGGATTATCTGAAGAATGAGATCTCGTCGGATACCTGGGATATGTGTATCGATGACACCTTTGAAATACAGATAAAGACGATGTTCTTTGAGGGCTGGCATGAGATCGAGCATGATATGCGCTACAAGGGAGAGGAGCTCTGGAGCCATTTCCCGGCCTTCTCCCGATATCTGAACAGCATTCTGGCAACCCTGGAGCTGTGTGACAAGTCCATGGTCACGCTTTTTGAGGATCTGGGGCATGAGCTCTACAAATCCGGACGCTGGAGTGATATGATCAAGAGCCATTTCCGTCTGAAGATGGGGACGGCGCCCATGTATCCTGAGGTGGAGGAGCTGCTGGATAAAGACATGGAGAGAGTGGAAAATCTCGCAAAGAATATTTATAAAACACCCAGGTCTTTTCTGGTGGAACAGCTTATGAAGCGCAGCAGGAAGCTCCCGATCAATGTAAATACGATCGTCGCGCTGCTCAATGACAGTTGTTTCCATGACAGCCGTCTTTCAGCGATCTTTAAAAAACGGGACGTCTACAATGACGGCAGGGAAGAAAGCGTGGCGGAGTCCAGGCACTATGAGCTGCGTCCGCTGACAAGACATACGGTATTCCAGATGTGTACCCGGGTGGACGGCAGCAGGCTGAAGACGGAGCAGCCGGCGGATTCAGAGCTGATCTTCGAGCGTTCGGCCGATGCGATCTACAAGTGGATCGTGCTGAAATACGGCGTTCTTTTTAAGGATATGCCGCAGGAGACGTCAGCCTATCACGCGGATATTCTGGCGTACCATGTGACGGTCAATTATGACAGAAAAAAATGCAGGATGAATATGCATGTGCGCCACATGGATCCGGAGGTGGGCGGCAGGATCTGGTACAGCGAAGCGTCGCTGGAGCGTGACAGCCGTGACCGCATAATGCTGAAGGTATGCAACGGCTATGCGGAGCCTGAACGGGATGACAGCTTTGTCCAGGAAAGCGCCGGTATTTTCTTCAGCTATCCGGGATATTACAAGACGATCGTGGACAGTATCGGTATTTTCAACGGACTGAATTGCATGAATAAACGGCGCCTTCTGCGGGAGGAGCGTCTGGATGAGCTTGTAAAGGCGCTGCGAGACCCGGAGCGTAAATTCCCGGTGGTGGTCATTATTTCGAAGGAAAATCAGGAGGGCATGATGGACGAGGAGTGGCTCTCTCCGTTCCGTGTCTCTGATTTTACAAGGACTGTCTGGAGATACGCCCATGTATTTACGGGATATGAACAGCCGGGAAGAAAATTTCTGGAAATGGCCGGTATCGCGGATGTTCCGGAGGATGGCATACCGTGTCTTTATATTTTCTGGCCGGACGGCACAGAGGATCATTACGGACCGGAGGATGTGAAGAACTGCAGCTTTGGACGCCATATGGAGGCGAGGGTAGATATGCGCACGTATGACATTGTCCGGGGCGGACAGGGCTTTTACCACAAAATTGTGACTGATCTGCGGGACTGGAATGTGTCTGCGGATATGTGGGAAGGGTTCAAGCTGGAGATCCTGACGGAGATACCGGAGTGATAGAAATGGTGATGCAACACTATATTTTGAATTCAGGAGGGGTAACAAAAATGAAAGCAATGGGAATTGATATTGGGACAACGACCGTATGCGGTATCGTGATCGATGCCCAAAAAGGAGATGTGTTATCCGTTCAGACACTGACAAACGATTCCGCCATAGCCGGAGCAGATTTTGAATGGCTGCAGGACCCGGAGCGGATCTGGGAGCTGGTACAGCAGATGTACCGGGAATTTCTGGTACAGTATTCAGACATCTGCAGCATCGGGCTGACGGGGCAGATGCACGGAATTGTTTATACGGACGCGGAGGGAAGATCTGTGAGCCCGCTGTATACGTGGCAGGATGAGCGAGGAAATGAACCGGCGCCGGATGGCAAGAAATACGTGGAGCACCTGGCGGCGGAAACAGGCTATGCCATGGCGACGGGCTTTGGCGTGACGACGCATTATTATCAGACAAAGAATCATCAGGTGCCGGAGGGAGCTGTACATTTCTGTACGATCCAGGATTATATCGGTATGCGCCTGACGGGACGCAAGGAGCCGCTTATCACTGCTTCCGACGGAGCAAGCTTCGGATGCTTTGACCTGGAGAAGCTCCAGTTCGATGCAGAGGCGATCGCAAAAGCCGGGATCGATGCGGCAGTGCTGCCCCAGTGCGAGAGCGGCTTTGTGTTGCTTGGCAGAACCCCGGAGGGCATTCCTGTGGGAGCCGGGATCGGAGACAACCAGGCCAGTGTGATCGGCTCCGTAAAGGACATTACGAACAGCGTTCTGATCAATGTAGGAACGGGAAGCCAGGTGTCCACAGGCGTGGATCATTACGTGAAGACTGAGCATGTGGAGCTGCGGCCTCTGGCAGGCGCTTCCTATATCCTGGCAGGCTCCAGCCTGTGCGGCGGCAGGGCGTATGCGGCAATGGAAAAATTTCTCCGTCAGACGGTGATCGCCATGACGGGCGAGGATCCCGGTTCTTTATATGGAA
>CAYLPF010000223.1:0-2978 GCA_964385485.1 uncultured Lachnospiraceae bacterium
GGGGCGTTTTGTGGCATAGGGAACGAGGTTTCCTATGCCACAAAAAAAGACTTTCTGCACCGGTCTCCGGCCAACCGGCCGCATCGCTGCAGAAAGTCTTTTTAATGATGTAGCATTGTATTATTTTATCAGTTCGTTCGGTCCAACCTCTCCCCTTGCAAAAGCCAGGGCATTGTCCAGTGTCGTCTCACTGATGGCACGCAAGGCCTCTTCTGTAAAGAAGCCCTGGTGGGATGTCACCATGACATTCGGGAAGGACAGAAGCCTTGCCACTGTGGAATGCTGAAGGATCTCGTCCGATTTATCTTCGTATACCTGTCCGTTCTCCTCCTCGTATACATCCAGTCCCACCGCGAAAAATTTGTTCTCGCGGATTCCCTGGACAAGATCCTCCGTCTTGATCAGGCCGCCTCTTGATGTGTTGACAAGGATCACTCCGTCCTTCATCTTATTGATCGTCTCAATATTGATCATATGATAGCTTTCCTCTGTAAGCGGACAATGCAGGGAGATCAGGTCTGACTGCTCCAGCAGCGTATCAAGATCAACGTACGTCACAAAATCAAGGCTTTTGTTCGGATACACATCATAGGCGATCACCTTCATGCCAAACCCGTTACAGATACGCGCCATAGCTGCTCCGATACGCCCCGTGCCGACAATACCGGCCGTCCTCCCATGCAGGGAAATACCCATCAGGCCAACAAGGCTGTAATTATTCTCTCTTACCTTGATATAAGCCTTGTGCATCCTGCGGCATGCGGTCAGCGCCAGCGCCATGGCATGCTCAGCGACAGACTCCGGGGAATATCCCGGCACAGTAGCCACCCGGATACCGCATTCCTTTGCCACATCAAGATCCACGTTGTTATAGCCTGCGCAGCGCATCAGGATCAGCTTCACCTGGCACATGCTCAGGAGAAGGATCGTCTGCTTTCCCAGATCCATGTTAACAAAGGCACATACCGCATCATACCCGTTGGCAAGAATGGCGGTGTCAGGCGTCAGGTCCGGCTCGATAAAATTAATTTCAATCCCGCCATATTTTTCCAGCGCCAGATACTCTTTGAAATACTTCTCGTCATAGCTTTTTGCACCAAAAAATAAAATCTTCATAGTCCTGCTTCCTCCTTTTTACAGATTATTGACACAAAATAAGGATATCATACATCTGCAAAAAAGAAAAGAAGCCAGAAGAATGATGCTCACTTTATACAGGCAGGATGAAGCTTATTTTGATTCTGCCATATGATTGATCGCCGTCAGCAGCGCATCAATAGATGCCTTGATGATATCGACATCAAGGCCGGAGCCCCAGTGAAGCTTGCCGTTCTTATCCCTGATCCCGACATAGGCGATCGCGCGGGAACTGGAGCTCTGTTCCAGAGCATGCTCTTCGTACGTGATGAGGTCGTATTCCAGGCGGAAATGCTTCTTCATCGCGTTGCTCACCGCATTGAGGCGGCCGTTTCCGGAAGCAACGATAACATTTGTCTTGCCGCCGTAGCTTGCCGTCACCTCGGCAATAATACCATTGTGCTGCTTGAAGTGTACCTCCTCGATCTTGTACGGCTCAGTAATATTTTCGAATTTTTCTTTATAAAGCTGGAAGATCTCCTCCGGCATAAGCTCTTTGTGCAGTGTATCGGAGACTCCTTTGGCGATGTATCCCATTGCCTCGCGCATCTTCTTCGGCAGTTTAAGCCCATAATGCTGCTCCAGAATGTAGCCTACGCCGCCCTTGCCGGACTGGCTGTTGATACGGATGACATCCGCGTCATAGGATCGTCCGATATCCGTCGGGTCGATCGGCAGATACGGTACGGTCCAAAGCTCACTGCCCTTTTCCTCACGGTATTTCATGCCCTTGGCGATCGCGTCCTGATGGGAGCCGGAGAAAGCCGCGAATACAAGAGCGCCGCTGTATGGGCTTCTCTCATCTACCTGCATTCCCGTATACTGCTCATATGATTCTGTCACCCCGGTCATATCTGTGAAATCCAGCTCAGGATCAACGCCCTGGGAATACATATTCATGGCCAGTGTCACGATATCCACATTACCTGTACGCTCGCCGTTCCCGAAAAGAGTTCCCTCAATACGGTCAGCCCCTGCCAGAATGCCCATCTCCGCATCGGAAATACCGCAGCCGCGGTCATTGTGCGGATGCAGGGAAAGGATCACATTTTCCCTGTATTTCAGACGGTCGTTCACATACTCGATCTGGCTTGCGTATACATGAGGCATGGACATCTGAACCGTGCTCGGAAGATTGATGATGGCTTTTTTTTCGGGCGTCGGCTGCCATACATCCAGTACCGCGTTGCAGACCTCCAACGCATACTCAACCTCCGTACCGGTAAAGCTCTCCGGACTGTACTCAAAGCGGTAGTCCGCTCCCTCTTCCTCTGCCAGCTCCTTCAGAAGCTTCGCGCCGTCTACTGCGATCTGAAGGATTTCTTCCTTAGACATATGGAACACCTGCTCCCGCTGAGCCAGCGACGTAGAATTGTATACGTGCACGATAGCATTCTTCGCGCCCTTCAGAGACTCAAAGGTCTTGCGGATGATATGCTCTCTCGCCTGGGTCAGCACCTGTACCGTCACATCATCCGGGATCAGATCGTCCTCGATCAGTTTGCGCAGGAACTGGTATTCTGTCTCTGACGCAGCCGGGAATCCCACCTCGATCTCTTTGAAGCCAACCTGAACCAGCAGCTTGAAGAATTTGATCTTCTGCTCCAGTGACATCGGTACGACAAGAGCCTGATTTCCGTCACGGAGATCCACACTGCACCAGATCGGCGCGTGGTCGACATAGTCCTTTTCGGCCCATTTCATGCTGGAAACCGGCGGCATAAAATATTGTCTCGTATACTTTTTGCAGTTCATCATGGTTTTGTTTCTCCTTCTGTTTAGTATTATAATTGAATTTCGAAGCATTTTTGTGTCATAGGAGACGAAGCTTCCTATAACAC
>CAYLPF010000224.1:0-2957 GCA_964385485.1 uncultured Lachnospiraceae bacterium
AATGGTATATAATTTTAACCTGGGCATCGGCTGGGCGAGCAGCGGCGTGGAATACGCCCAGGCTTACCGGGCGAGGATGCTGCGGGCTATCGGGCAGGAGGCCAAATTCATCTTTACGGACATGTTTCCGAGGGACAATATCCAGCACATGACGGAAAATATCGGGTTTCTGGATTCGGAGATCATATGGCTCTACACGTTTTTCACGGACTGCCGGATCTCCCCCGTCACCTACACCTTAAAGCAGCTGAAGGAAAGCCTGGGAAATGCGAAATATACGTTTTCCAGAAACGGGAGCACGGCGAAATACATATTTCCGGGAGAAGGGAATTACTTCACGGTCTACCTGACGGATGAGAAGGGCGACCGGGTGCATCGGGTGGAGATGGTCGCAAACCATTGCCTGATCCGGAAGGATTACTATACCTATTGCCGGATTTATTCGGAATACTACGCTCCGCTTGACAAAAAAGCGCATCTGTATCAGCGCAGATTTTTTAACGAGGACGGCTCCGTGGCGTATGAGGAGATCACGGACAATGATGTGGCCATGTATCAGTTTCCGGATCATCTGCTCTGCTCGAAGGAAGAGCTTGTCGGGCTTATGGTGTCCCGCCTGAACCTGACGGAGGAGGATGTGGTCCTCATCGACAGGACGACCGGAATCGGACAGGCCATCCTTCAGAATGCCGGGCCTGCCCGTGTGGGCATCGTGATCCACGCAGATCATTTCAGCGAGGGAGGAACGAGTAAGGAGCATATTCTCTGGAATAATTTTTATGAATATTCCTTTACCATGCACAGGCATATCAGCTTTTACGTTTGTTCTACTGACGCGCAGACCCGCCTTTTGAGGAAGCAGTTCCGGCAATATCTTGGGGCCGCGCCGGATGTGGTGACGATTCCCGTAGGAGGTCTGGAAAAGCTTCGCGTCCCTGAGAAGCAAAGGCGCAGACATTCCCTCATCACGGCATCCAGGCTTGCATCGGAGAAGCACGTGGACTGGCTGATCGAGGCCGTGGCGGAGGCGCAGAAAAGCGTGCCGGACATAAGCCTTGACATTTATGGAAAAGGTGGGGAGCAGGCGCGGCTTAAGGAGCAGATACGAAGGCTGTCCTGCGAGGGCTGTGTCCGCCTTTGCGGGCAGCGCAAGCTGGATGAGATCTATCAGGAATACGAGGCTTATTTCTCCGCTTCCACCAGTGAGGGCTTCGGACTCACCCTGATGGAGGCGGCAGGCTCAGGGCTTCCCATCATCGGGTTTCATGTGCGCTATGGAAATCAGACATTCATCGATGATGGAAAAAACGGATATCTGATTTCCGTGGATGGCCGGAAGGAGAAAAAAGAGTGCGTCAAAAAGCTGGCGGCGGCGGTCGTCAAATTGTTCACGGAAGCGGATCTGGAAAAATTCAGACAGCATTCTTATAAAAAAGCAGAAGCGTATCTGACTGGAAAGGTGGAGAGGAAATGGGAAAAACTGCTGACAGCAAAGAGGTAGTATTGCTTTTCGATCATTTTTCCGTGGACAGCCAGGATCTGCTCGCCTCCTTTCGCCGCGCCGGATACGGATATCCTGCGGCGGTCATCGAGGATGACGGCTTTTTGCCGGACGGCGTTACTTCGGTGTACGGATTTTTTCTGGGAGATTTCAGAAAAGCGCTGGGAGAAAATGCCGGCCCTAAGTATTTCAACGAGATCTCAACGCCGGAATACTGGCAGATCAGCGGAAATAACAGCAGCGCAGAGATCAGCGACCTGCACAGGAAGCGCGGGAGGATTTTCTACGCCGAGCCTTTGCACAAGCGTCTTGTAAAAATCGTGGACTGGTATGACGAAAGGGGCGTTGTCCGCTCCAGCGACCATTACAACCGCTATGGAGCTGTCTACGCGCGGACGGTTTTTAATGCGAAGGGCCAGAAGGTCAATAAATCCTATTTTTCCCCGGATGGGCGGGAAATCATTGTCGAAAATTTTGTGACGGGAGATATCATCCTAAACGAAGGGAGAGAGATACAATTTTTCCGTTCCAGGACGGATTTTGTAGTCTATTTTCTGGAAAAGGCGGGATTTGGGCAGAGCAGGCTTTATTTCAATTCGCTGTCTACGCCCTTTTTCGTCTCGAACAGGCTGGGCGGGTTTTTGAAAAGCGATATTCTGTTTTGGCAGGAGCCGGTGGGCGATGCTATTCCTGGAAATATGCAGGTGATTTTAAATGGACAGGCAGCCCGGACGGCGAAGATATTCGTCCAGAAAAAGAGGGCTTACGAGAGGCTTCTTGAGTTGGGGGCGTCTGCCGCTATGGTGGAGAGACTGGGCTTTTTGTATGATTTTGAAAGGGAAAACAGACACCGGCCGGAGGCGCTTATCTGCACTAATTCCGACAATATTGAGCATTGCCGGGAAGCGGTGGCCGCGCTTGTGGGGATGCATTTCCATATCGCTGCCCTGACAGAGATGTCGCCGAAGCTTTTGAGCATGGAGGATTTTGACAATGTAAGCCTGTATCCGAGTGCAAGCCGGGATGTTCTGGACGGGCTTTTCAAAAGCTGTGACTATTATTTTGACATCAATCACGCCGGGGAGATCGTCTCTGCAGTGCGCAGGGCCTTTCTGGGCAATCTTTTGATCTGCGCGTTCCAGGAAACCGCGCACAACAGGGATTATGTGGCAAAGGGGCATATCTATCCGGCGGCGGAGGCAGAGCGTATGTTTTCTGACATAAAAGCGATGATGGAGGACGGGGAGCTTCTGGAGAAGCATTTGAAAATGCAGCACAAGGCGGCCCTGGCTGAGGATAAAGCTGCCTATTCGTTCCTTTTCAAGGACAATGTCAGTTAGTTAAGCAACCAACGGCTGATGTTCGTTTGCCAGAGGGGCGAAGAAGAATATATTTCCTTTCCCCTGCATATCTTGTGATAGACAAGGGAGGGATGAGATGGAAAGGCAGATTCGGA